>JAZQBH010000163.1:0-6212 GCA_045545655.1 Oscillospiraceae bacterium | reverse complement strand
AGAACAAGCACCCCCGAGGTTGCCGCAAACGATTTTATCGCCTACATCACAAGGAATATCGGCAACGGCGGCGGTCACCGTGACAAGGCAGGCGGCTATATCTCGAAAAGCAAATTCTGTGCACAGTACGGCGATATGGATATACAAAGCTGTATGCTCGACAGGATAAAGGATTACTACGCCGCTTATGACGTTATCCGCTCCGCTGACCCGATGTCTGAGGAGCACAAGCTCCGCCGCTACCGCAAAAAGCGTGTGCAGTGCGGCTATGTGAGAAGCTGTGAGCTTTTCGGCGAGAGCACAAAGATAAAACTGCGTACCCTTGAAGGCGACGTTTTCATAACGACCCGCCGTGACATTATAATAATGATTGGCATAACAGGCGAGGTCTATCCGATTGAGGAAAAGACGTTCAACGAAAAGTACAATACCGTTGACGGGGAATACAACCGCACCTTCGAGTATAATCCCGTTGCTATCGACCTGTCCGACGCAAGCGCCCGCGACCTTCTTCCGCACGCAAAATGCTGTGTGTCAAAGCCCACTGCTGAAATATTCGCAAGACCGCTTGAAAAGTACACCAAGGTGTTCACCGCCTGGGACTACGACGGATATATGGCAGGCAAGGCAGGCGATATGCTCTGCTACAGCAGTATAAACACCCACGATGTCTATGTGGTTAAAGGCGATATGTTCGATTTGCTTTACGAAGAAGCGGAATAACAAAAAGGGCTGTGAATTTCACAATTACACAGCCCTTGTTTTTATGATTTTTCAGGTTTCTTTCGTGTACTGCCGATAAGCGACATAAAGTGCGGTCTTTCAAGTGCGGTTCTGAACAGCACTGCACCTACTATCATAACGGCAAGTTCACCGATGGCGACTGTTCCCATACTGAACCACAGCGGTTCACCGTAGAGATACAGCTCCAGACCCACGAGAATTCCGTTCGTGATTACAGGCAAAGCTGCCGCAAGCCAGATATTCGGCATATAGTACATAACGAATACCGCCGCCGCAGTGCCCATTGTGCCGAACAGAATATCCAGCCCGAACGGACTTAAAAGATTTGCTATAAAGCACCCCAGCGTGAGTGCCACAGCATAGTCCTTGCGGTAAAAGCATAACAGTACCAGTATTTCCGAGAAACGGAACTGCACCGCACCGTAGGACAACGGCGACACCAGCACCGTAAGCAGTGCGTAAACCGCCGCCACAACTGCAATCCGTGTGAGATTGCGAACCCTGTCTGATTGATTTTTACGCATAAAAAAGCTCCTTGTTTTTTTACAATGGTTATCAAGAACAACATTGTATAGAATTGTACTACGATATTGTAACACATCTTCGCAGATTTGTCAAGAGGGGGATTTTCACATAATCCTAAACAAAAAGGGCTGTGAAATTGAATTTCACAGCCCTTTCTTATCGCTCTATAAATTACTTTGCGTAATCGACAATTCTGCTCTCTCTTATCATATTGACCTTGACCTGACCAGGGTAATCCATCTCGTTTTCAATACGCTTTGCGATTTCCCTTGCCAGTACCTTCATATCGTCGTCGTTGACCTGTTCGGGCTTGACCATAATACGAACCTCACGGCCAGCCTGAATAGCGAAGGACTTATCAACGCCATTGTAGGAGTTACAGATTTCTTCAAGCTTTTCAAGACGCTTGATGTAGTTTTCATAGTTCTCAGAACGTGCCGCAGGTCTTGCCGCACTGATTGCGTCAGCCGCCTGAACGATACAAGCGATAACTGTTCTGCACTCAACGTCGCCGTGATGCGCCTCAATAGCGTGAATAACCTCGGGGTTTTCCTTGTACTTCTTGCACACGTCAACACCAATCTGCACGTGCGAGCCTTCAATCTCGTGGTCAAGGCTCTTACCGATGTCGTGCAGAAGTCCTGCACGTCTTGCGAGAGCGGCGTCAACACCAAGCTCGGAAGCCATAATTCCTGCAAGGTGAGCAACCTCGATTGAGTGATTAAGCACATTCTGTCTGAAAGATGTGCGGTACTTCAGTCTGCCGATAAGGCGAACCAACTCGTGGTTAAGACCATTGACGTTGGTTTCCATAACCGCACGCTCACCCTCCTGCTTGATACGCACCTCAACCTCACGGCGTGCCTTCTCAACAGTTTCTTCAATTCTTGCCGGGTGAATACGACCGTCCTGAATAAGACGTTCAAGGGCAATTCTTGCGATTTCCCTGCGAACGTGGTCAAAGCAGGACAATGTAATAGCTTCGGGAGTATCGTCGATGATGAGGTCAACACCTGTGAGCGTTTCAAGCGCACGGATGTTTCTGCCCTCACGGCCGATGATACGTCCCTTCATTTCGTCATTCGGGATAGCCACAACCGACACTGCCATTTCTGAAACAGTATCTGCGGCAAGTCTGGAGATTGCAAGGGATATGTACTGTCTTGCCTTCTCCTCACATTCGTCTTTGATTTTCTGTTCATAGCCTGAGATTTTAACAGCCTTTTCGTGGTTCAGCTCGCTGTCAAGCATCTGAAGGAGATGCTCCTTAGCCTGCTCCTGAGTAAAGCCTGAAATTCTCTCAAGAATATCCATCTGACCCTGTTTAAGCTGTTCAGCCTCGGCGATTTTTTCGTCAGCCTTCTTGTGCTTCTGATGGAGCTGTTCTTCCAGCTTTTCCATCTTGTCAGTCTTACGGTCGAGAGTTTCTTCTTTTTGTGCTACTCTGCGTTCAGAGCGTGAAACCTCGCTTCTTCTTTCCTTCAGCTCTTTTTCGGTTTCGCTCTTCATACGCTGAACATCTTTTTCTGCCGCCGTGCGCATAGCATAGATTTCGTCTTTTGCTTCTACAAGGGCGGTTTTCTTCATTGATTCAGCAGTAGCGCCTGCTTCCTTGATAATTCTGGCGGATTCCTTTTCGGCGGACTCAAACTGAGCCTCTGCGGTTTTAATTCTGTGCTTGATACCCTGCTTAAAGCAGATAAAGCCTGCCACAGCCGCACCAATCACGAAAGCCGCAATGCCGATAACCACCGCAACCCATGGTTCCATTAACTGTTCCCCTCCTTATTTAAACGTATCAGCGCACGCTGACACGAGTGATAATTCGGCGGAATAAATATACATTGAACAAAATTCCTTGCCTTGCACCTTGCACGTTTTCACGTTTACACGTTGTACTGCCGTTGCCGCACATCAGCCCGCTCTTTGCCGCTGATGAACAGGTTTTTCGGTGTAGTTCAGTCTTCCTGTCGGGAAAACCGACTGCTGAACCCAGTCAAACAGGTCAAACAAGGTCAAACAAGGTCTGTTCTGACAAATGCCGTTGGGATAATGAAACTCTTTTCAGTTACCTCCTGTAAGGTCCTTTTTTCAGTTTTCACGGAAACACCTGCAGAATGCCGCCAAACCCGACAGCACAGCGCATATTTCCGCACAGCTTATGCAGTGCAAAGTCAAATCCACAAAAACAGAGCAGTGCAGGCTGTTATTCTCAAAAAACAAACGTCAGGTGCGGATTCGGCAAGCCGCCGACCAACGACGCCCCAACGTAAAACAAAATAGGAATGTAAATAAAAGGAATTATCCTTAAATCTGTATATTATGCCGCCATAACGTTGCAAAGAAAACGGCAGACACGACCCAAAACGCTGTCGTTCTGCTCGCCTTTCACATCATAAACGTCACAACCCCTACCAACACGGTAAGAGCTAATTATATTGTACAACATTTTTACTAAATTGTCAAGCGAAAATGGAAATTATTTTTGGCATTTTTTAAAGTTTCAGAAAGTAAGAATAAGAAAATTCGGAAGTAATAATATATTTTTTTCTCAATCAAACTATCGGAATAGTATTGACAAATCAAAATTATTATGCTATAATACAACCATAAACTATTGCAGTAGTTTGGGAAAGGAGTCATCGTTATGGCAATCAAGCTTTTTGACTCAGAGCTGAAAGTCATGAAGATTTTATGGAGGGAAGGTGATATAACCGCAAAACAAATTTCCGACATATTAAAGGCGGAGATTGATTGGAATATGAATACCACTTACACTGTTATCAAAAAGTGTATAGCAAAGGCGGCAATTGAGCGTACAGAACCTAATTTTATGTGTCATGCACTGATTTCCAAGAAAGACGTTCAAGAAGCGGAAACGGACGAACTGTTGGACAAGCTGTATGATGGTTCTGTCAACAATCTCTTTGCAACACTTCTGGGAAAGAAGAAGCTTACGGCAGAGCAAATTGAGGAACTCAAGCTTATCGTCGGCAATATTGAAGAGGAACAAAAATGAATTTATTACAAATGAGCGTTTCGGGGGCTGTGATGATAATAGTCACAATTGCGGTTCGTGTATTACTGCTTCACAAGCTTCCCAAAAGAACGTTTTCTGTTTTGTGGGGGATTGTTCTGTTAAGGCTGTTGGTGCCGTACTCGCTGTCGTGTAAATTCAGTATATATTCGATTTTGACGAACAAAAGCATAGCAAAGGAAACCTCGCAAAATACCGAGGTACCAATTATACACGATTTTCTAATGGAAAGCTTTACAGGCGAATCAGTTACTACAGATGTTGCTTCTGCAAAATTATTGACAGTGTTGTGGCTGGCAGGCGTATTGTTATGCGTTGCGTTTTTCACGGTTGCGTACATTAAATTACATTTGAGATTTAGAGAGTCGCTTCCTGTTGATAGAGAGTATATAGCAAGGTGGCTTGACGAGCATAAAACCCTTCGTCGGATTTCTGTGCGTTATTCGGATAGAGTATCAACTCCATTAACCTATGGCGTACTTCGACCTGTCATATTGCTACCGAAGAATTTTAGTCAGCTTGACAATGATGAGCTGAAGCTCGTATTATCACATGAGTATGTACATATACGATATTTTGACGCATTTTTTAAGCTTGCATTGATTGCTACACTTTCTATCCATTGGTTCAATCCCATGATATGGATAATGTTTATCCTAGCTAACAAGGATATTGAAATGTCCTGTGATGAGGCGGTAATCAGAATGCTTGGCGACTTTAAAAAGCAAACCTATGCCATGCTCCTTATCCGTATGGAAGAAAGAAAAAGTGGATTAGCTCCGCTTAATAACAACTTTTGCAAAAATTCTGTTAAGGAAAGGGTGATTGCAATTATGAATTACAAGAAGATTACCACGCTGTCAATTGTGGTAGCTACTTGTCTGATTGTTGGGACAACTGTGGTTTTCGCTACGAGTGTTGAATCAAAGAACAACAATTCGATTTCGCAAACAAGTCAACCTGACAATTCGAATGGAATAACAACGGCTGTTTCACCAAACAGCGAAACCAACTCAAATATTACACAAGATGCTGAAGCAACAAATTCTGCAAAAGAATCTGTGCCTGTTGAGGATGGTGAAATTTTTGTCGGAGAGAAATCGTTTTCTGCTGAAAACACCATAACTATAGACTTCGGCACGGAAACCCCGATTCCTACCGACGGTAGTTACATAATACAAGAGGAATTTGACGAAAATGGCAACAGAATCGTGCGTTATTCTCCTATCGAAAACAAACCTGTTCCTGCTACACAAAGCAAGGAATATAAGCATGAAGAAATTACAGAAAATGGAATTTTAAGGTGGTGAATGAAATGAAAAAATCTTATCTTTGATTTTAATTTGCATTTTATGTGTTACTGCTGTACCGAGTAGGGTATTCGCAGATAATCAAACAAGCGATAATCTGTTTGGTGTAATAACTGATGCAGAGGGAAATATTGTTGAGGTTCTTCCAATGACAAGGGCTGTCTATGTAGACTCAATCTATACAATTCCTGCAGGAGGTTCTTTTATCTCTTATCAATATGAACCAAGCGAAAATTTTATATTTGGTTTTCGGACTTATGACGAAAACGGTACAAGAATAACCGAATATGACCGTCAAGTAGAATTATCAGTAGAAATGTCAAACTCTATTGGGGGCACCAGAGATGTGTTTGGACCATATACATATGATATTGGTACAGAAGATATTGGTCGATTTTTAACTCCTGATAGTACCTATGATTATCGATATTTTAACGGCAAGATAATAAATAAATCATCATATTCTACAACAGTGCGTATTATGGTTATTGTAGACCAAAGTACTATTCCGTATAATTTATAAACGTTTACGAAAGCTTGCGGTTGGTTGTGCAAAATTTACATATTGTATCTTGAAGCATACGATTACGGTATTT
>JAZQBH010000162.1:0-4387 GCA_045545655.1 Oscillospiraceae bacterium | reverse complement strand
TTTATTCGTTCGTTGTCAAGGTCGTCAAATCCGTGGAAAACTCCGTCTGTGGGAATGCTGTTGTCAAGCAAATGGACGTTGTAGTACAAGCATATCTGATGGCAAGGTCTGCTGCCCCATTGGAAGAATACCTCGCCGATTGCCGCAAGACCGTCAACGGCGATATTTGCATGGAGTTCCTCGGCAAATTCACGTTTCAGAGTTTCCTCGCTTGTTTCCATTCTTGCAATGTGACCGCCGATAATCGAGTAATTGTCATTCTTCGGGCGTTGAAGTAAAATTTTTCCGTTGTGGATAAGTATTCCGCCTACTCTGTACGAAAAAACGAAATCATCATTCTTGAATAAAATATCCTTTTTGTCCATTTTTACACCTCTGATAAGTTTAACAATTAAAGAAACATAACCGCTTCCGATACTCGGAAGCGGTTTGATTATTCAATAAAAATATTGAGGATTACTGCATCATTCCGTGCTTTACACGTGATTTCTCCTCAGAACGCTTTGCGTTGTTGAAACGGTCGAGGGTGCCTACAAGATATCCTGTAATTCTGCGGATACGCTGGAAAGGTGCGTCAGAGAAATGGTATTTAGCATTTACAAATTCTCCGTCAACCTCAAGGTCGATTGAGCGCAGATGCTTTTCAGGATACTTCTCCTGTGCTCTTTCAATATAGAAATCAATCTCTTCTTTGTCAAGCTTGCCGCCGATTACATTTACATCAACCATTTTATTCACTCCTGTATTTCTGCTATCAAGAAACTACCCATTCGGACAATCTCTTTGGTATTTCAAAAGATAATACAAGTATAACACAATATCTTGTATCTGTCAATCGGAATTTTCCACAAATATTGTAGTGAATTTTTGGCATATACCCTATCAGTTGTGTTCACAATTGTTGTGAATGTGTATCAGCCCTTTTCGCCGCGTGATTGTCTTACCATATCCTCAACAACGATATCGTAGATTTCGCCGAGAGTGCGGCAGTATTCCAGTATTTCCCACGGCTTGTTGGTGTGGAAGTGAAGCTTTGCGGTATATCTGCCGTTGTCCTCTTCGTCAGCGATAACAAGCAGGGAATCGCCCTCAAAGTGTTCACGGATATATTCGTCGATTTCGTCCTCGTCAAGCTGTTCGCCGTCAATCAACAGCTGGGTGTCGTATCTGAATTCAATTTCTTCCATAATTCCTCCGATTTGCTTTTTACTTTTCCCACTTCATCGAAATATCAAACGCCTTTACGCTGTGGGTAAGCGCACCAAGGCTGATTATATCTACGCCCGATTCGGCAACAGTACGGATATTATCAAGAGTGACATTGCCGCTTGCCTCGGTTTTGGCTCTGCCGCCGACAATTTCACACGCTTCCTTCATAGTTTCGGGAGTCATATTGTCGAGCATAATTACGTTTACTCCGCAAGCGACAGCCTCACGTACTTCGTCAAGATTACGTGTTTCAACCTCAATCTGAAGCATATGTCCTGCTTTTTTGCGAAGCTCGGTTACTGCCGCAGTAATACCGCCGTAAGCGTCGATGTGGTTGTCCTTCAGCATAGCCGCATCGGTGAGGTTAAAGCGGTGATTTCTTCCGCCGCCCACGGTAACTGCATATTTCTGCAGTGCACGAAGTCCAGGGAGTGTCTTTCTTGTGTCGGTGATAGACGCGTTAGTTCCCTTAACAGCCTCTACACATTGGTTAGTATAGCTTGCAATACCGCTTAAATGCTGAAGAATGTTGAGCGCAGTACGTTCAGCCTTGAGCATAGCGCAGGTCTTACCAGTGATTGTGGCAATCCTGTCGCCCTTGTTTACCTTTGCACCGTCCTTGAGGGTGCACTGCACGGAAATATCGGGGTCAAGCATTGTAAACACACGCACAGCTATATCAAGACCTGCCACAACTCCGCTTGCCTTGGCTTCAAGGTAGGCTGTGGAGGTGCTGTCCTCGGGGATAAGCAAATCCGCTGTGCTGTCGATGTAGTTTATGTCCTCGCTGAGGGCAGTCTTGATAATGTCGTCAACGTAAAAGGGAAGTAGTTTCATATCAGTTTTCTCTCCTGTCAATAATTTCTGTAAGTATAATAATTGCAACGTCCATAAGGGACTTTGTTTCTGTGTAGTCGGCGTTTATCTCGTAGCCGCCGTTCAAGAGGTTTTCCTTGAGGGACTTAATTCTTGCAAGTCCCTTTTCAGCCTCGGGGTAGTTGGGGTAGACAAAGTATGCACGCTGCATAATAGCACGGATTTCGTCCTGAATTGCGGTTTTGTCGGCAAGCGCCTTGCCGTCAGGCGAGGGCATAGCGTAATCAGCGTCATCTCCGCTGTTGATTATTTTGCGCTCGTTAATGTCCTCAGCAATAAGTCGTGAGAATACCAGTGCTTCAAGCAGCGAATTAGAAGCAAGACGGTTCTTTCCGTGAACGCCCGTGTGAGAGCATTCGCCTGCGGCATACAATCCCTCAACGCAGGTTGCACCCTTTCCGTCAACGTCAATTCCGCCCATAAGGTAGTGCTGACACGGATAAATCGGAATAGGCTCCTTTGTCATATCATAGCCCTTTTCGAGAACCTTATTGTAAATCATAGGGAAGTGGTTCTTGATGAAATCGGCGTCCTTGTGGGAAATATCCAGCCAGAACTGATTTGAATTTGTTCTGCGTTCCTCTGCCATAATACACTTGGAAACAACATCACGAGGGGCAAGCTCCTTGCGCTCAGGCTCGTAGTCAGGCATAAAGCGCTGTTTGTTGCAGTTGAGCAGATATGCGCCCTCTCCACGTACTGCCTCGGAGATGAGGAAGCATTCGTGATTATCCCTGTCGGCAAACGCAGTCGGGTGAAATTGCACGTAGCTGAGGTTTTCAATCTTCGCACCAACCCCAGCCGCAAGCGAAATTCCGTCGCCTGTTGCGATTTCGGAATTGGTCGTGAAGTTGTATACTCTGCCGATACCGCCAGTTGCAAGGATAACATACGGCGCACAGTAATATACGTGCGAATTATCGGCGGTTACGATATCAGCGTAGAACATACCGTCCTGCTTTTCCAGACGGCACAGCACAGAATGATTGATAACAGAAACGTTCTTCAGCTTCTGCACCTGTTCGATGAGTGCGGTTTCAATCTCGTAGCCTGTTGTGTCCTTGTGATGAGCAATTCTGCGGCGGCTGTGACCGCCCTCAAGGGTGAGTGCAAGCGAGCCGTCGTCGTTCTTGTCGAAGTCAACGCCGTAATTCTTTACAAGTCTTTCAACGTCACGAGGACCTTGCTCCACAAGAATTCTTACATTATCAAGGTTGTTGGCATACTGACCTGCAATAAGCGTGTCCTTGATGTGCAGTTCAAAATCATCATTTTTGCTGTCCATAACCGCCGCAACACCGCCTTGTGCAAGTGCGGAATTGCACAGCGACAGCTCCTTTTTAGAGAGCATAAGGATATTCAGGCTGCTGTCAAGATTGAGTGCAGCATAAATTCCTGAAATTCCTGTTCCGACAATCAATACGTCAATTCTTTTGAATTTCATAGCAATACTTCCTTTATGTTCTGCCCCTGAGGGGGTGTGTTCAGTGGGATAGGGTAGGTGCGGTTCTCACACAGAACCGCAATGATTTATTTATACAGCCGTCAATAGAACCAGCCTTGACAATTGCCGATATTTCTGTTATAATTGTAAAACGAACTGTTAAATTTTGAATTTTTTTCAATACTATGAGGTGATATATATGAATCAGAAAGCGATACTTGTAAGCGCCGATATCGGTGAATATGATGTTGAATCGTCGCTTGACGAGCTTGCTGAGCTTGCCAAAACCGCAGGCGCACAGCCCTCGGCAGGCGATGATTTTATCCGTGTAGTGCAAAAGCGTGAGGCTTACAGCTCTGCAACCGTAATAGGCGAAGGCAAACTTGAAGAATTAGCCGAGCTTTGCAAGACAATGGATATCGGACTTGTTATATTCGACTGCGAGCTCAGTGCCTCGCAGATACGCTGCATTGAAGATGTAACCGATGTGCGTGTCATAGACCGCACTATGCTTATTCTTGATATTTTTGCTGGCAGAGCGGTTTCAGCTGAAGGTAAGCTGCAGGTAGAACTTGCACAATTACGTTACAGACTGCCAAGACTTATGGGACTGGGAACGTCACTTTCAAGACTTGGCGGCGGTATCGGCACACGTGGTCCTGGTGAAACCCAGCTTGAAACGGATAAGCGACATATCCGCAGAAGAATAGACAAGCTTTCCTCAGAGCTTAAAGAGCTTGAACTCCGCCGCAGTTACTCACGTAACCGCCGCAAGAAGGACAATGTTCAGATTGGTGCGATTGTGGGTTACACCAATGCGGGAAAATCCACCTTGCTCAACTTGCTTACGGGGGCGGG
>JAZQBH010000161.1:0-3749 GCA_045545655.1 Oscillospiraceae bacterium | reverse complement strand
TGTTCCTTTTATTGCCGATACCAAGTCAGGAACGGCACTTGTAGCCGACAAATAAAGGCTATCGTTCGTCAAAAGCTCGATGAGCATAGAAAACAAGCTGTTCAGCTCTACTACTATTCCCTTTATTGTATCAAGGCATTGTCCGTAACCCCACATTGTAAGTTCACCTCATTTCCTTGAACGAAAACAGCGGCGGAACGCTGTCGCTGCGATCCGCCGCATATATTCGTGCCTGTTGTTTTTTTCTCCGAGATTATACCGTTCCCGCCGTAATGCCGAACAGGTCAAGAGAGAGCGTGAGTGCGAACACTACAAATCCACTTGCAAGTGTCATAAGACCACGGGTTTTCGCCTCTGCGTCATCGTTCTTGATAGCGAGAGCGAACATAATGCCGCCGACGAACGCAACAACAAGTCCAATTCTGCCAATCCAAGTGGCGAAGAAACCGATAACATTGTTGAACGCCGCCTCGCCGTCAACTACGGGAGTATCTCCGTCTGCAAAAGCAGTTACAGCCGACATCATAGCCATAGTCATCATTGTAGAGATAGAGAGTGCAATCTTCTTTCTCTTTGCGTTGAGGGCGGAGAAAAAGCCCTTAATGGGGTTGGTGTGCTTTGCTGTGTCCTTCACAGCGAGTGTTGTCTTGTTTTCCATAACAGAAAAACCTCCTTAAAAAATATTGATTTATGCACAACCGCTGGTGCGGTCATAGCCGAAATAAAAAAAGAAGAAATCAAAACTCACTGTTTATGATTTCTTCAAAGTCTGGTTCACCGATTGTTTTCGGTGCAGTTAAATCCATAGGTATCAGATTGTCAGGAACGCTGTCGTCATCGGTAAAATCAAGGTTTTTGTTTTCCTCAAACATTTCGTCTATCACATCACGGCTTTCGTGTTCCTTGAGAGCCGCTGCGATTTCGTCCTTGTCAAACTCATCTTCAATACTCATATTGTCCTCCTCATCGGGTACATCAATATCCGCTATCGCCTGTTCTTCATCGCCCGCAGCCGTTTTCGGCGGTATGGTTTCGGTGTAGTTTTCAAGCATATTCGGAGCTTTCTCGGTATGCAAATCGTCTATCAGATAGGCATACTTCGGGTTGCTGTCCTCTAAATACGGATAGTTCTTGTGCTTTTCAATATCGAATTTGTGGCAGAAAAAAGGGTAGAGCGCTCTTACAATCAGAACGCACTCGTTCGGTTTCATAACCTTCAGCTCGTCTGTTGTCATAAGTTCTCTACCTAAAATGCTGTTATTTTCAGATGTTGACGGAGATTTGTGACTTCTTGTTCTGTTCTGCGACACTACATCAATAGTTTCCTTGCCGAGAGATTTGGAGATAGCCTCCAGCGTACTTGCCTCCTGTCCACCGAGGAACAGCAAGCTGTCACAGTTACCCGTCAGAATTTCCCACGATTTATCGTACATCTTCTTTAACTGTGCCAAGTTCTGAATGATGATATTTGCGGATATTTCCATTGAACGCATAGTCGCAAGCAGCTTGTCGAAATCGGGGATAGTGCCAACATTCGCAAATTCATCCAGCAAACAGCGGACGTGTACGGGTAATCTTCCGCCATATTTGAAATTCGCCGTATCATACAGCGTATCAAACAACTGCGTATACATCATAGCTGCCAAGAAATTAAAGGTTGCATCCGATGACGGTATAATAACAAAAAGGGCGGTTTTCTTATCGCCCAATGTATCAAGATGAATATTATCCGTATGGGTTAAGTCCGCCACTTCGGGAAGATTGAACGCCGCAAATCGTACCGCCGCAGATATAAGGATTGACTTTGCTGTTTCAGCGGGAGCTTTCTTGAAATCCGCATAGAACGATACCGCCATACTTTGCGGGTTTTCCTCACGCAGCTCGTCCATCATATCGTCAAGGGGCGAACGGTGATTTTCGTCTTGTTCGGAGATTTCCGCAAGCCTCAACATCTTCATAACCGTGCTGAAATTACGGTCAAGAGAGTTGTTGTTCACATCTTTGGCGTCTGCCTTTTCCAAGAGATAAAAGGAAATAGCAAGTATGAGTGCCTTTGTACTATCGTCCCAGAACTGGTCGCCGCCCGATGAGCCTTCCTGTTTGGTATTCTTCATAAGGCAGTTGACCATTTTCATAACATAGGTCTTGTTTACATTTCCGTCCTTGTCGTAGATATAGTTGAAAGGGTTGTAGTTATTGCTGTGTGCCATATCAATGAGATTGAACACACGGATTTCATAACCAGCCTTTTTCATAAGTCTGCCACAAGAACGGAGCAGCTCGCCCTTCGGGTCCGTAACCACATAAGAGGTGTTAAGCTGCATAAGGTTTGGCTTAACATAGAAACGGGACTTACCGGAGCCAGAGCCGCCTATTACAAGCACATTCAGATTTTCTCTGTGCTGTCTTGTATTGAGCGACATTCGGACTTCCTGCGTCAAGATGATATTGTTGTCCGTTTCAAACTGCTTTTTAACGCATTTCTTGACCTTGCTCACTAACTTTCGTGCAGTCTTACGGGGAATGTTAAAGTCGGCACATATCTTATCCTCGTTATCTTCGGCATATATGCTATATGTCTTTGATACATTTCCGAGCGTTACTATAAAGCAGTTTTCTCCTTGAATACGGAATTTCGTAGTATGCTTTTTTCCGCTTTCGTCGGTGAATGTTTCGGACTTTATAATCTTTTCGGGTTTGTCCGCAAGGAACTTTTCTTCCTTTTCCGTTGCCCATCGAGCAGAGCCGTGTTCAACGCCTTTTCTGTGCAGCCGCTTTTGTGATGTCATTTTCAGCAGAGCATAAATGCCAAGAGCAAAAGACACCATAAGCGTTATCTTAAAGCTGTACGATGAAAAGTCCGTAAAATGCTCGCCCACAATATCGGTTGCTGTCAGCACCGTTTCAAATTCAGCCATAAGCAGATTGAAATCAAGTACGCCCTCATCGTTTACAGACAAGTCCATAGCCGCACCGAGAGCCGCCGAAACATACAGAACGGCAAATATGATAATTCCGTAAAGGAGTATCGTCAGCATATCAGGCTTTTTCTTCTTCATCGTTTCAGCCCCTTACTTTCATTAAGTTTCAGCGTAGGAGCTACCACGCCCTGCGGTTTCTTCTTCAGAGTATTCTTGATTTTGTTCTGCAACACACTCTGCATACTTGCCTTATGAACGATATTCGCCGCATTTGCCTTTGGTATGCCGAAATCCTTTGCAATCTTATCAGCAACATTGATTGTGCTGAAATTGTAGGTTTTGGACTTGCCGCCGAACTGTACTGTAAAGCTGTTCTGCGAATTACGCTCAATGCTGATACTATGGGAAAGACCGTCCTTTCCGACAGTACGTTCCTCAATCTGCGACTTGACTTGTTTATCAATCTTGACAGCCTTTTCAACCGCCTTGTCAGCTTGATATTCAGACATACCGAGCTGATTTGTGCAGATGTTCTTCATCTCGGTTTCTGTCATAGTATCGGGAGTGAGAGCTGCGGTCTTGCCGCCGTTGGATATTACAATATGCGTACTGCCGCCGTCTTTGAAATTAACGGAGCTGAAACGCATATCACGTAATGTCAAATCATCACTCTGATAGCGGATATTCGTTTTCAGCGAGTTCAGATTATCATACTGCTGTGTACGAGCAAGGAATTTTTCTTTATCCAAGCCTAAATCTCGGCATATCTTGTTAGCCGCCAAATCTGCCTTTGCCTCGGAATATCCGAACTGTTCCTGTCACTCCTGC
>JAZQBH010000160.1:0-2069 GCA_045545655.1 Oscillospiraceae bacterium | reverse complement strand
AACATATAGTTCATTTCGTTCTTGACTTCCATCAGTGCAACGGAAGGTGTTGTAAGCAGTCGTTCATCGACATACTTAAGCGAAAGCTGCTGTTTTTCTTCCTTCTTGTCCTTGATGATAACAGTAGACGCCTTTACAAGGTGCTTTACAAACGGCAGCAGAATGAGCGTTGTAGATACGTTGAAAACAACGTGGAAGATTGAAACACGCATCTGAAGCGCCATCTGGTCTTCGCCCGAGGACAATGCTGTAAGTATGTTTACAATATGGTCGCCCAGCGTCCAGAGGATAACTGTGAACAATGCTGTGCCGATAACATTGAAGCTGAAATGGATAAGCGCAACACGCTTTGAGTTGGTGTTTGCACCGGCAGACGCAAGCAGTGCGGTTATACAAGTACCTATATTTGCTCCAAGTACGATGAATAGTGCTTGTCCGAGAGGCAGCACGCCTGTGCCGACCATCGTGATTACGATACCCGTAGCCGCCGACGAGCTCTGAAGAAGTGCTGTGAAGACTGCACCTATCAGAATAAGCAGCAGCGGAAAATCAATAACTGAGAAGATATTTGTAAACATCTGCTCAACCAGTTCGTTTCCGAAGGCCTGCTCGCTGCTCATTATGTTAAGACCCACGAAAATAAGTCCAAGGCCGCTGCAAAGAGAGCCGGCAAGCTTGATTTTCTCTTTCTTTGCAAAGCCCATCATAACGCCTGCAAATGCAAGCAGATACATTGCGATATTGAAATAATCGTTTTTAAGTGATACGAGAATACCAGTAACCGTTGTACCGATGTTAGCGCCCATTATAATGGGTGTAGCCTGCATAAGCGTCATAGCGCCTGCATTTACAAGACCGATTACCATAACTGATGTTGCCGACGAACTCTGAATAATCGCCGTAACACCTGCACCGATACCAACACCTGAAAAGCGGTTGTTGCTGATTTTTTCAAGCAGCTTTTTCATTCCGCCGCTTGCGCTTTTCTCAAGTGCGTCACTGAGAAAGTTCATACCTACGATAAACACGCCTACACCAGCAAGCAGCCATATAAGGCTTTGGATAAGCTGGAAAACGTTTTCGGTTGAAAGCATTATTTTTCTCCTCTCTGATAAACCTATATAATACACATATTTTGGGGAATTCCCAACCTTCCCCATTTTAATAATACCACATTTTAAGTAAAGATTTGAAAAAAAACGTGGTTTGTGTTATGCAAATTTGATATAACTGTATAACCTCAGAATCGGCAGAAAAGCCTTTGTTTCGGCATTTTACGAGGAAATCTGCGGCTTTGTTATGCAAATACAGAATAATAAACGGACGGGTTTTCAGCCAGTCTGAAATGATTTTTTGGGGATTAAACGTTTACAGGTTCAGCTCGTACAGGTCGAACTGTGGTATTTCCTTTATTCCACGTTCAAGGTCGCCTGTGCCGACATAGCGAAAGCCCTTTCGGGTGTACAGCTTTGCGGCGGGGATATTCCCAGGTACAACGTCAAGCCGTATGCCTTTGTAGCCCTTTTCACGGGCAAGCTCAATAAGAAGGTCGACTATTCTGCTGCCTATGCCGTTTCTGCCCTTGTCGGGGGAAACCGCAAGAGTGTGCACAACAAGATATTCGCCCTTTGAAAGCGGCTTTGTCCAGCTGCCGATTTCGTACTTTCCGCCTGGTTCCTCGTTCAGCACTACTGCGCCGAGTAGCTTGCCGTCTGCGATGTACATATATTGTTCGCCGTTTGAAATTGCGGTATTCACGCTGTCTTTGTTGGGGTAGTTGTGCGTCCAGCAGGGGTAGTTTATCGTGCTTTGCAGATATTCCACAACGTTAAAATAAAAATCCGACAGGCTGTCGAGATGCTCTGATGTACTTCTGATTAACTTCATAATGCTCCTTTCGGGGAATTTTCGTCCCGTATCCCAGTTGATATTTCCATTTGTACTTACAGCAGCGGTGCAAACACCTGAGCGAGAATAACCGTAAGAATTCCCGACACCGCTATCGCCAGCGAGCTTGCTGCACCCTCTGTTTCGCCAAGCTCCATAGCCTTTGCCGTGCCGATTGCGTG
>JAZQBH010000159.1:0-4161 GCA_045545655.1 Oscillospiraceae bacterium | reverse complement strand
GGCATTCTTTCCGAGTGCGATTTCGCCGTTCTTTGTTGCAGGGCCGTCTGCGATAACGTCACCCTTGCTGATGCGGTCGCCCTTATCAACAATCGGACGCTGATTTACGCAGTTGCCCTGGTTGGAACGCTTGAACTTGATAAGATTATAGTTATGCTCTCTGCCCATATCGTCTGTGATGATGATACGGTCAGCGTTAACGTCTGTAACAACGCCGTCTTCCTTAGCGCAGATAACAACGCCTGAGTCAACAGCCGCCTTGTATTCCATACCTGTACCAACGATAGGAGTCTGTGTTACCATAAGCGGCACAGCCTGACGCTGCATGTTCGCACCCATCAGGGCACGGTTAGCGTCGTGGTGGTCAAGGAACGGAAAGATTGCTGTAGCGACGGATACCACCATCTTCGGTGATACGTCCATAAAGTCAACCTTTTCACGCTCGATTTCAAGGATAGCGTCACGACGGCGTGCGTTTACACGGGGTCTTGCGAAACGTCCCTCTTCATCAAGAGGCTCGTTTGCCTGTGCTACGATGTAGTTATCCTCCATATCGGCGGTCATATAAACTACTTCGTCAAGCACTCTGCCTGTTTCCTTGTCCACCTTGCGGTAAGGCGCTTCGATAAAGCCATATACGTTTACCTTTGCAAATGTTGCAAGGTAAGAGATAAGTCCGATGTTAGGTCCTTCAGGGGTTTCGATAGGACACATTCTGCCGTAGTGAGAATAGTGAACGTCACGTACCTCGAAGCCTGCACGGTCTCTTGACAGACCGCCCGGACCGAGCGAGGACAGACGGCGCTTATGTGTAAGTTCAGCAAGCGGGTTGTTCTGGTCCATAAACTGCGACAGCGGTGAAGAACCGAAGAACTCCTTCATAGCCGCAATTACCTGACGTGCATTGATAAGGTCAGAGGGCGTAATGCTTTCGGGGTCATTCGCCTGCAGACCCATTCTCTCACGGATTGTACGCTCCATACGTGTGAAGCCGATTCTGAACTGGTTCTGAAGCAGCTCGCCCACGCAGCGGATTCTTCTGTTGCCGAGGTGGTCGATATCATCAACATCGCCGATACCCTCGTTAAGGTTGATGAAGTAGCCAACGGAAGCGAAGATATCCTCAAGGGTGATATGCTTGGGGATAAGCAGCTCGGCATTCTTTTCGAGAAGCTCAGCAAGCAGCTCACGGTCGTCGCCTGCTTCTTCGAGAATTTCAGCAAGCACGCTGAACTTAACCATCTCGTTGATGCCAAGCTTTTCAACGTCCATATCGCCGACATAGTAAGCTATGTCAACCATTCCGTTGCCGACAATCTTTACAGTGCCTTCGCCGCTGTCCTTGTAAACAGTAACGTCCATAACACCGTTGTTCTGGATTTCCATTGCCATCTCATCGGTGATGATGTCGCCCTGTGCAGCGAGAATTTCACCCGTCAGGGGGGCTACAACGTTCTCAGCTGCCTTTCTTCCTACAAGTCTGTTGGAAATAGCGAGCTTCTTATTATATTTATAACGTCCGAATCTGGACAGGTCGTATCTTCTTGCGTCAAAGAACAGGTTGTCGAGCGCTGTACGTGCGGAATCAACAGTTGCAGGCTCACCGGGGCGCAGCTTTCTGTAAACCTCAAGCAGAGCCTCTTCCTCGTTCTTGGTGTTGTCCTTGCCCGAATCAATGGAAACAGTGATACGGGGGTCTTCACCGAACTTCGCAATAAGGTCAGCGTCACCCGACAGACCTATTGCACGCAGGAAGGTTGTGCACGGGAACTTTCTGTTCTTGTCGATACGGACATAGAACATATCAGAGCCGTCCATTTCAAGCTCAAGCCACGCACCTCTGTTCGGGATAACGGTAGCCTTGAACAGCTTCTTACCTGTTTTATCATACTCAAAGCCGTAGTAAACGCCTGGCGAACGCACCAGCTGAGATACAACAACACGCTCAGAACCGTTAATAACGAATGTACCACTGTCTGTCATAAGCGGCATATCGCCCATATACACGTCAGAGCTGTTGATAAGAACGCCGGTTTCCTTGTTGTAAAGGGTAGCCTTTACTGTCATTCTTGTGGCGTAGGTTGCGTCACGCTCTTTACATTCCTCAATGGAATACTTCGGATTCTCGTCCAGCTTGAAATCCACAAACGAAAGCTCAAACTTTCCGTTTGAATCCACAATCGGAGAAACGTCCTTAAAAACCTCTTTGATACCGTCGGTCAGAAACCACTCGTAAGAGTCCTTCTGGATACCGATAAGGTTCGGCATATCAATGACTTCATCGATTTTGGAAAAGGTTTGTCTTAAGGTCTTTCCCAACTGCACAGGCTTTGTATTCACCATCGGCTTTCATCACTCCTTATTTACAATAAATGGATTTTTGGGCATAGCTATTCCAACCGCCTATTATCCATTATGATACAGTATACTATTATATCACAAATAATTTTACTTGTCAAGTATATTCTGGAAATTTTCTGAAAATTTTTCTTGCGTTTTTCCCTGTTCCCAGCCAGAGGATACATATTATATATATTTCACTTTCATTAAGGCACATAATTCTACACATTAAACAATTGACACTCTGCACTTTAATGTGTTATAATTTGCTAAGATAAAGAAAGGAGGATAATCAAATGGCATTATCTGTAAAAAATATTGTCAAAAAGTATGGGGATTATACAGCCGTAGACAACCTCTCGTTTGAAATGAACGAACCGGGCGTGTTCGCTCTGCTCGGAACAAACGGTGCGGGAAAAACAACCACAATCCGAATGATACTCGGAATGCTGGCTTCCGACGAAGGCGAAGTCCGCTGGGACGGCAAGCCGTTTCTTGCGTCCGAAAAGCCCGTGGGCTATCTCGCTGAGGAGAGAGGACTCTACCCGAAATACAGAATCATCGACCAGCTTATCTACTTCTGCACACTTAAAGGAATGCGCCGTCAGGACGCAATCAAGCAGCTTGACTACTGGTTTGAAAGACTGTCTGTCACAGAGCATAAAAACAAAAAAGCCGAACAGCTTTCAAAGGGAAATCAGCAGAAAATCCAGCTTATCGCCGCTCTTGCGCCCAATCCCGATTTGCTGATACTCGACGAGCCGCTGTCGGGACTTGACCCCGTAAACGCAGAGCTTTTCAAGAGCGTTATCCGTGAGGAAATGAAGAAGAACAAGTTCATCATTATGTCCTCGCACCAGATGACGACCATTGAGGAATTCTGCCGTGATATTCTTATTCTCAACAAGGGAAAGACCATTCTTCAGGGAAATCTGAACGAAATCAAAAAGGGCTACGGCAGAGTAAAGCTTACCGTAAAAGCAGAAGGCGACATCAGAAAGTTTGCCGCAGAGTGCGGTCTGACCATTACTGAGGAAACCCCCAACGGCACTTCGTTCAACGTGCAGAGTGAGGAACAGGCGCACCGTCTGCTCGGAATGATTATGGAAAACAAAATCCCTCTCATTAAATATGAACTGCGTGAGCCTACGCTCAACGAGCTGTTCATCGAAAACGTAAAGAAATCAGGAGGTGACGCTGATGAGAACTAAGGGCTGGCAGAGCGTTCTGAAATTTACGCTTATTCAATACATCAAAACAAAGTCATTTATAATAGGTACAGTTATAATGTGCCTTATCGTGGCGGCGGTCTGCGTGCTTACAAACGTACTGCCCGTTGCGCTGGGCGCAGACGAGGCAATTGAGGACTTTATCAGCGAAGGCGACGGAAGCGGCGAAGGCACCGAAGACGGAGAAGGCGGCGAGGACGAATCCCTGCTTGACTTTGCAACCGTTTACTTCAACGACCGTGACGGCATTCTCACCGACGAGGATATAAACTCGCTGAAAACCTCAGTTGCGGTGCTTACCCCCACCGACAAGACGCTTGAAGAAATGCAGGCTATGTTCAAGGAGAACACAAAAACAGAGGACGAAAACCAGCCGTCCGTTTCAGAGGCATTCCTTGAAATCCTCACCGAAAAGGATGACGACGGCATAGTAACAGGCTACAACATTTCCGTTGTCTACTCCGCAGACGGCGAAAACGACGCTGAAATACTCTCGTATCTTGCCGAGGAACTTGTAAGCCGCAGAAATATGTTCTCCATCGGCGTATCCGAGGAGAATTATCAGCAGTCGCAGGCATACATCTCCAGCAGA
>JAZQBH010000158.1:0-5250 GCA_045545655.1 Oscillospiraceae bacterium | reverse complement strand
ATATGGCTGAGGCTGTTGAGGACGCTTTCCGCTATGGAAAACTGGTCCTTGCAACACCTACCTACAACGCAGATGTGTTCCCGTTTATGAACACATTCATACATTCGCTTGTTGAGCGCAACTATCAGAACCGCACAATCGGAATTATTGAAAACGGTTCGTGGGCGCCTATGGCAGCGAAGGTTATCAAGAAGCATTTCGAAGGCTGCAAGAACATCGCCTTCACAGAAAGCACCGTTTCAATCAGGTCTGCCGTAAGCAAAGATAACGAGGCACAGATTGAGGCGCTTGCAAAAGAACTGACATAATCCCTTTATCGGAGGAAAAATATGAAAATTGCTAATAAATATCAGCGTCGGTATTTTATGCCGCCCTACCCCTGCACAGACTGGACAACAAAGGAATATGTAGACAAGGCCCCCGCATGGTGCTCGGTTGACCTGCGTGACGGAAACCAGGCGCTTATCATTCCTATGAGCCTTGAAGAAAAGCTGGAGTTCTTTGATGTGCTGGTTAAGGTTGGCTTCAAGGAAATTGAAATCGGTTTCCCTGCGGCATCTGAAACAGAATACGAGTTCTGCCGCACTCTGATTGAAAAGAACCTCATCCCCGAGGACGTTACAGTTCAGGTGCTCACTCAGAGCCGTGAGCACATCATTGAAAAGACCTTCAAGGCGCTTGAGGGAATTAAGTCACCGGCGGTTGTTCACCTCTACAACTCCACATCTGTTGCACAGCGTGAGCAGGTTTTCCGCAAGTCCAAGGAAGAAATCATCGAAATCGCTGTTACAGGTGCAAAGCTGCTGAACGAATACAAGGCAAAAGACCCCGAGGGAACAAAGAATTTCCGCTTTGAATACTCCCCCGAAAGCTTTACAGGCACAGAGCCTGAGTTTGCCGTTGAAATCTGCAATGCAGTAATCGACATCTGGCAGCCTACACCCGAAAACAAGGTTATCATCAATCTGCCTGTTACCGTTGCGGAAAGTATGTCGCACGTTTACGCTTCACAGGTAGAATATATGTGCAAGGAGCTTCACAACCGTGAAAACGTTGTGGTATCCCTTCACCCGCACAACGACAGAGGCTGTGCTGTTGCAGATACTGAAATGGGTCTGCTTGCAGGCGCAGACCGTGTTGAGGGTACCCTGTTCGGCAACGGCGAGCGTACAGGTAACGTTGACATTGTAACACTTGCACTGAATATGTACACTCACGGAGTTGAGCCGAACCTCGACCTGACTAACCTCCCTGAGCTTACCGCAATCTATGAAAGACTGACAAGAATGCGTGTTTACGAGCGTATGCCGTACAGCGGCGCACTTGTGTTTGCGGCGTTCTCAGGCTCACATCAGGACGCTATCGCAAAGGGTATGAAGTACAGAGAAGAAAACAACATTCCTCTGTGGAACGTGCCTTATATCCCTGTTGACCCCCACGACCTTGGCAGAGAGTACGAGGGCGACGTTATCCGTATCAACTCTCAGTCAGGCAAGGGCGGCATAGGCTACCTTATGGAGCAGAACTACGGCATTACTATGCCAAAGAAGATGAGCGAGCATTTCGGCTACACCGTAAAGAGCGTTTCCGACCACGCACACAAGGAACTCAAGCCTGATGAAGTATACGACATCTTCGATAAGACATATCTGCACCCGAACAAGAAGCTTGAACTTGTTGAAATCCTCTACGCACAGGAAAACATCAGCACAGCAACCGACGAGGAGCACATCTCCGCTAAGGTTACCGTTAAGGTAAGAGGCGAAGTACGCACAATGGCAGGCGACGGCAACGGACGTCTTGACGCTGTTTCCAACGCTGTAAAGAACGGACTTGGTCTGGACTACAGCATCTACACATTCACACAGAATGCGGTTGAGCGCAGCTCCAAATCAAAGGCGGCTTCCTACATAGGCATTGAGCTTGAAAGCGGCACTATCAGCTGGGGCGCAGGTATCGACACCGATATTATGACCTCGTCAATCAAGGCGCTGTTCTCTGCTATCAACAATTCGGGTATTATCTGATGGAAAATAAACTGATAGAATTCTTCGTCAGCCGTACTGCGAAAATCAGCCTTTCGGTATGTGCGATTATACCTGTTTTCGTGCTGATAATGGATACCTTCACGATGGTATCCGAAGAGGGCATAACAGTTTCGTTTTCAGCAATGAGGATAATGGAAACCTATGCGAAATACGGCGGCTCTGTCGGAATGTGGGTTGCAATGCTGTTCACTCCGATTTATAGAATCACCTTTGTTCTCACTCTGGTTCTGGGTGCTGCCGCGATAGGTGTTTCGTTCATCCGCAAAAAGTGGGCAAGCATATTGACCTATGTTTTCGCAACGATACCCACCCTCGCTCTTTCAATGTGCCTTGGTGCTCTGACATCATTCGCCGAGGAGGACGGAATTGCCTACTCGATGATACTTTTTGTTGCCATTATGTGGACGGCACTTATTGACACCGCAACACTGACAGGCTTTGTCTGCTCACTGGTTTCAAAAAAATACGGGTACTATTATTCATAACAAAAACGGCATATCAACGGGCTTTACGCTCGGCTGATATGCCGTTATTTTTTATTTATGCCGCCGCTGACTGCTCTCCGTAATCCTCAACGGGTTGAATACGTTCAACGGTGTAGCCCTCTTCCTCGAGGAAATCTATTATGTCGGGGTACGCCGCAAAATGCAATGCACCCACAGCCACAAACGTTTCCGAGCCGTTTTTAAGCTCGGTTATGATGTAATCCGCCATTTTCCGCTGGCGGTTTTCGTACATAGCGTAGTAGAAATCAGCGTAATCCTTAGCAAGCTCGTCGGGGACTTCCTCCGCCGCAAGAGCCGTTTCCAGTGCGGAGATATCTCCTCTGCTCCACGCAGAATAAAGCTCGTTCATCTGCTGTTTCTGCTCGTTCCAGTCGGTGTCAACAGCTGTTACGAGAGTGTACGCCTGCAAAGCCTCGGACTCCTCTTCGTTCATCTGATACTGCTCTTTCACACTTTCAATTTCGTGAATTTTCTTCCCTTGCTCCATTGCAAGCTTTATGAATGCACGGTCTGTGCCGTAATCCGTGCTGAAGCCGCAATCCTCCGCTAGCTTTGTTGTCACCGCAGAGCTCCACACAGTTGGAATATACTGCTCATAAGCCGCAGAATAGAGCCGCTTTTTCACGAAAAAGTCCTTCACTCTGCCGTAGTCCTCGCCAAGCATTTCACGGGTACTGGTTTCCTTGCACATCAGCAGAGCCATAGCCTCGTTAAACTCCTGAGAATTGCTTTCCAGTGCGATTAAGTCTATCTCAACCGCAAGCGTGTTGCACCCGGAAAACGCAGTGTACACCTCCTCGGGATAGACCGTATCCGCAAGCCCCGTGTGCATAGTTCCAAGCATATACACACAGCCGCCTGTTCCGCTGTCCGTCACCTTGAAAAACGGCGGCGTTACACGGTTTTCGGAGCGTTCGCCAATGGCACAACCCGAAAAAAGCATTGCCGCACACAAAGCGAAAATGCACAGACATTTTTTCAGCTTACCCATCAGCAAAGTCTGCCCGAAATCTCGAAAACAGGGCCTTTCTGCCACAGGAATGTTGTCAGCAGAATTTCAAAGCCGTTGCCAGGCTCAACCATAAAATCAGCAGGTCTTCCCTTTGGCAGACCGTATCCGCAGAGCAAATTAGTGATTACTCCAGCGTGAGTTATGCAAGCCGCCCTTGTGATGTCGCCCTGCATCATATCACGGAAGATAGTGTCAAGGCCCTCAATGCAACGCAGTTGAAAATCAGCGTACTTCTCGCCGTTAGGCGGAGTTCCGCCCTTGAGAAACTCGGTATAATCGGGCAAATCACGCAGCTGAGCGTCGGTTTTGTTCTCAAACTCACCGAAGTTCATCTCCGCAAGCTCGTCAATAATCATCAGCTTGTTTTCAGGGTAGATAATCTCAGCAGTTTCAAGACATCTTGCAAGCGGCGAGGAATACACCTTACCCACATTCGGGTAAATCTCGTCTGCCACAAGGCTTTCAATCTGCTTTTTTCCCTCGGGACACAGCGCAAGGTCCGTCTGACCGATATATTTTCCGTCAAGGTTTCCCTGAGTTATTCCGTGTCTTATCAGATACAAATAGTAATTTTTCATTGCAATCTCCATTTATTTCGGGGCGAGCCAGTTCGCCCATCTTTCTGTGTAAAACCAATCATACGCTTTGTTGTGGCGTTTCCGATAATTCCCGAACAGTCCTGCCCATATAATCGAGGGCAGACCTATCACAGGAAGATACAGCACACCCAGTATCATTGACTGAATGAAATGCCCGTATTCGTGCGGCAATAGTCGGGGATTGCTCTGCACTCCCCGCTGTGACACAAAGATAAACAGTCCCAGCGAAACACTGCCGCCGTAGTTCCATTCGGTGACGACTGCCCCGTTCCAGCGGTAAATTTTCGGACTTCGTTTTTTGGTCAACCAAGCCAGCTTAACTGCTAAAAACAGCACAAATCCGATAAACGTCTGCAACGCTCCCCACACGCACTGTACAATCAGAAACAGACAGTTTTTCATATCGGTTTTGTGATTTCAGCAAGCCACTGTGCGTCATCACTTGCAAGGTGTGGAGTAAACGTATCACGCACAAGCCGCTGATAGTCGTTGTACAAGCATATCTGACGTTCGGTGAGATACTGCTTGTCTATTCCCTCGCTATCGAACGGCACAAGGGTAAGCGGCTCAAAGCGTAAAAATCCGTCAAACTCGGCCTTACAGCACAGCACAAGGCTTTCGTGGCGAATGCCGAATTTCCCTTCTTTATAATATCCTGGCTCGTTTGAAGTAATCATTCCCTCAACAAGCGGAGCGTCATTCACTGCACGATGACTGATACGCTGAGGCCCTTCGTGAACATTGAGCAGGAAACCAACTCCGTGACCTGTGCCGTGCCCGAAATCCAAGCCGTGCCGCCACATCTGCTCACGTGCGGCATAATCAAGCACCGAGCCACGTTCGCCCTTCGGGAACACCGCCCCCAGCAGATTTAAATGCCCAGCCAGAACCAGCGTGTATGCTTTGCGTTCCTCATCGGTAAGCGAGCCTAACACAAATGTTCGTGTAATATCGGTTGTGCCGTATTTATAATGACCGCCCGTATCCGACAACAGCAGACCGTGCGGCTTTACAACAGCGTTTGTCTGCTCTGTTGCAGAGTAGTGAACAATCGCACCGTGTTCGCCGTAAGCCATAATCGGGGC
>JAZQBH010000157.1:0-8078 GCA_045545655.1 Oscillospiraceae bacterium | reverse complement strand
GTTTTTTTTTCAGAAATATGTTATAATGTATCTATAAGACATTCTGGGTGTGAAAATCGCCATTTTCTGATACAAATAGTATATAATTCAACAAAATAAACGGAGGGTTATTACAAATGACTTTCAAGCTGAAAAGAATTTTAGCGGCTGTGCTGGCAATGATGTGTCTTACAGTCAGCCTTGCAGGCTGTAATAAAGATGGAGCAGGCTCTTCAGAGTCATCGGATTCCAGCAATTACGAGGAAGAGCAGAAGCCCATTCACAAGGTAGGCTACATATTCCACGATAACGTTGACGGACACACATTCTCTTCCGAGATGAATATTCAGCGTGTGCTTGCCGCTAACCGCAGCAGCGCTGACACCTGTTATATAGACAATGTAAGCATAACTGATTTCGAGGCGGCTGTGAAAAAGCTGATTGAGTTCGGTTGTACCGACATCGTTTCAGCAAGCTCTATCTATTCCAATATGCTTTCCGCTCTGTCCAACAGATATATGGATGTAAACTTTATCGGATATGGCATAACAGGCGGCGGCTCTAATATCAGCTCCTACACTGAGCAGATTTATCAGGGGGCTTATGCGGCAGGTGTTGCGGCGGCATATAATTCCCACTCACGCAAGATAGGTTTTGTGGGCGATATTGATATGCTTTATCTTGTTCCTACTGTAAATGCGGCGGCACTTGGCACTCAGGCGGTTTTCAGCACTGCAAAGACATATCTTGCCACTGCAACTGAAGACGGCGAAATTGAGGACGCAATCGACAGCATTATTGCAAGAGGCTGTGATGTAATAATCTGCTATACAAGTTCTGCACACGCAGAGAAATATTGTCAGCAGAAAGGCGTTAAGTTTATCGGAAGCCATAATTTCAGCGATATGGAATCTGATTATTCAAAAATGCTGATGTATTTCTACACCAGACGTGACAGCTACTTCCTTGCACAATTCAAGCAGATGTCGCTTGACACCTGGCAGCCCGATGGATATACAGGAAATATGGGCAACGGAATTGTGTGTGTTTCTGAGGCGCTGTCTGCAAATAAGGACGCCGGCTGTCAGAAGGTGCTGGATTCTCTGTCTGCAATGCTTGCAAGCGGAGGAGAGATTTTCAGCGGTCAGCTTATTGACAACACAGGAGTAGTCCGCTATCTTCAGACAGACACAATGACCGAAAATCAGGTTTACACTATGGACTGGTACGTTCAGGGTGTAGAATCTGCAGGCAACTTCAAAGAGCCGAAGTATAATGTTGCCCCCAACGACCTTGAAATCAGGTTCTGATAAGCTTTATAAGGTTAGTTCGGGTAAGCGAAAGCAATGCCAATTAAATAATCAAGCCGTCCATAAAAATGGACGGCTTTTTATTTGTATCAATGTCGGGTGAATTTTTATTCTTTATCCGTATCCCTTTTCTTTCTGCCACTCTGTTATTATCTCCATAGCCTGTGCCACTTCGCTTTCCTGGTTAAGTCTGAAGGGCAGATTCTTAATGTGCATCAATGCCCCATACATCACGTCCTTTATAGTGAACGTAAAGCTTGTTTCTTCGTAGCTTATCCGGATTTCGTGTTCGCTTCCGAGCTTCACAATGGAGATACCATTTATATCCTTTTTCTCAATCATAATATGGTCATAAAAACCAATCAGGCTTTCTCCTGCGTATATCTCAACAAGATATATTCCTTCATTTGTTATTCCGCAAGCGTAGTTCATTGTCGTCTTTTTGCCGAGTAGCTTGAACGCATATACGGGGATGTGCTTTTCCCCTGTCGGAACAATTCTCTTTAAAATTCTGTATATTGTGGTGTTTTCTCCCTGTACCCATTCTTCATAGTTCACATATGTTCTGAAAAACAGGTCACGGACATTCTTTACATAAGTAACATCTCTGCCGATGAGATGGATAGCACCAGTAATACCTGAAATTCCTTCAGTAATACTGAAATACACTTCGGGAGAATCTTCTAAAACCATTTTCTTTCCGTTTACTGCAATAGCATTTTCATAAAAAACAACACGGTCTTTTAAATGCCTTAACGTTTCTAAAGCAAAAAAGCACAACGGCAGTGAGAAAACGCCAAAGGCTATTACCAATTCCCCTAATCCGTATTCAAGATAATACGATATTGTGGCTATAATAAACGGCAAAGCCAGCAGACATCTTAATAAAAATATCTTACACCAGCGACGCATATCGCAATGTGCTTCAGCGATGATTTTTTCTTCTGTTATTTCTTTGCTCATTTTATTCTCCTGTTGGTAAAATACTAATCAGGAGTACCCTTACAGGGGTACTCCTGGTTTTCAGCTATTGTTTACAATAATTTCAGCAAGCTGCTGATAATTCTCAAGGGTGAGTTCTTCTGCACGGGCAGTAGGCTTTATCCCAGCTTTTACAAGCAGGTCTGCAACGTCGGACTTGCCGATTTTAAGCTCCGCAGAAACGGGATTTACAAGCTGTTTTCTACGCTGTGAAAAGCCAGAGCGGATAAACCTGAACATCATTTTTTCTTCCGCCTCGGGCAGTCTGTGTTCAGAGCTGATGTCAAGTCGGATAACAGCACTGTCTACATTCGGCGAGGGCATAAAGCTGCCTCTGCCAACCTTGAACAGCACCTTAGGATTGCTGAAATATCTCACCGCATACGATATCGCTCCGCATTCACGGGTAGCAGGTGCGGCGCATATTCTGTCAGCCGCCTCTTTCTGTACCATAACCGTCAGCGACTTTACGGGCAGTCTGCTTTCGAGTATCTGCATTATAATAGGTGAAGTTATATAATAAGGAAGATTTGCACAGATTACGGTTTCCTTGCCGCCGAATTTTTCTTCAATCAGCGCCGCAAGGTCGGTCTGCATAACGTCGCCGAATACGACCTCTGTGTTAGGGCAGTCGGCGAGGGTTTCTTCAAGTATCGGCTGAAGATTGCGGTCAATTTCAACAGCGCAGACCTTGTCGCAGCGTGCGGCAAGCTCACGGGTGAGCACGCCCACGCCTGTGCCGATTTCAAGTGCGCACACTCCGCTTTTACAGCCGCCAAGCTCTGCTATCCGTGGACATACAGTGGGGTTAATCAGAAAGTTCTGACCCAGCGATTTGTTGAATGAAAAGCCTGCTGATGCAAACAGCCGCTTGATTTCTCCTATGTCAGTAAGCTGCAAAACGCTTTCTCCTTTGGCTTTAATATCCGTCGTTTTCGCCGAGGCTGTCGTCGTTGACAATCCAGTCGTTCACGGCAAATGTGCGGAAGGTGTCAGCTGAAGTACGCACAATTACATTTTCAATGCCTGCGTTTATGATAAGTCTTTTGCACATCGAGCAAGGCTCTACATCGCCGTAAAGCTCGCCTGTTTTTGCGTCAAGGCACGCAAGATAAAGAGTACTGCCAAGCATTTCAGAACGTGGTGCGGAGATAATGCAGTTTGCCTCTGCGTGAACAGAACGGCACAGCTCGTATCTCTGCCCCTTGGGGATGTTCAGCATTTCACGGCGGCAGCTGCCCGAGTCGGAGCAGTTTATTCTTCCTCGTGGTGCACCTGTGTAGCCTGTGGAAATGATAGCGTCGTTCTTCACGATGATAGCGCCGAAGTTTCTGCGCAGACAAGTGCCACGCTCTGCAACGGTCTGTGCGATATCAAGGTAATAATTGGTTTTGTCAACTCTGCCTGTGCTCATATCAATGTCCCTTTCTCTCTTTCAGAGGAGAATTATCTTTTACGTCCACGCTGATGTCTGTTTACGAATGCCTTGGTCTGCATCTGTGCAAGGTTCTTGGGTGCTTCAGCCTGCACTACCTGCATTTCGCCGCTGAAGAACATAAGAAATTCTCTTGCAATCTTTGCCTGCTTGGGAATGGAGTTTGTCTTGTTATCAAACTCGATTATCTTTAAAAATTCGGGGATAGCTTCCTCACGTCTGCCGAGGTCTGCAAGCAGTTCACCGAGAACGCAGGTGTATTCCATTGCCGCTTTTTCGTTGCCTGCTTCCTGCTCAGCCGCTATAGCCTTTTTAAGCGACTCAACAGCCTTGTCGTATTCCTCTAAATTGATATACTGGATAGCCATTTCAAAATTAGTATTCATAAAAATCTCCTTAGATATAAAATCAGTTTTTATTATTATGTGGATTTTTCCACTATATCTTACATTCTATCATAAAATTCCTGTTTTGTCAATAAAATTACCTTTCACGGTAAAAAAACACTTCAGCCGCCTTTGCATTACGACAGAAATTGCATACATACAGTGGTATTATTAAATCAGAGCCTGTCCCGAAGGGCTTTGGAGGAGATAAACGAAAGGACGTATAATATGACAGATGAAAAGATAATTTCACATTCGCCGCCAAGCGGCACCGCTGAAAAATCCCGAAGAATTTCAGCGGCGGATATATTCTGGTCGGCGGCAGGATTATTACTTGAACTGAGCGGCTCGGCACTGTCGCCTGCACCAACGGGTGCGGCACTTGCGGCGGGGCTTTCGGGCAGACGTGGAATCTGCGTAATCGCAGGAGGAGTGGTCGGTGCGGTACTGCACGGCTTTCCCACAGCATTTCAGGGGCTTATTTCGCTGGCACTGGTGTTTTTGTTAAGACTGCTTCCCGAATCTGGCAGTGCGAAAGCAAGAGCGGCTGTGCAGGCGGCAGGTGCAGGAGTGGCGGTGATAGCTTCACGGCTGACCGAGGCAAGCAGTACAGCGGCATTACTACATATTCTCCTTGCGGGAGTTGCGGCGGCGATTTTCGCCCTGTGCGTATCCGTGCTGAGCGAAGGAATAAAAATAAGGGGCTTTGACGTGTGCGATATGCGTGAGTGTGCCCTCGTGTGCGTTATATCAGCGATGACGTTTCTGGCGGTCGGGTCAATCGGATTTCTTGGGGTGAATATCGGCAGAATAATACTGGGGTTTGCACTGCTGATTATTTCCAGTCACAGGGGGCTTGCAACGGCGGCTGTAATTGGCTTGTCGGGAGTACTTGGCTTGTGCGGAAGCTCAGCGGAAGTCGGGGCAGGCGGTGCAATATTCGCTTTTGCGGCGATAGCGGCAATGGCGTTGACTCGCTATTCCGTTTTTGTGAGAATGCTTGGATATGTGTTTGTTTCCGTCACGGCGGCACTGATAACAGGCATAGGCGAGGGGACGTGGCAGATTTTAGCCGAGGCGGCTGTGTCGGGGGCAGTGTTTGCGGTAATTCCGCAGAAAAAAGCGAAAATTTCAGAAAGCGGATTTGCCGAAACCTCCGTGACTGATATGCTCGCACAGCGGCTGTTTTTCGCCGCAGACGCTATCTCGGCGATTGAAACAGGTCTGCAGTCGGCGGCAGACACGCTGGAGCGCAAATACAAGGTGAGCATTGAGGATATCCCCGAGCGTGCCGCTGACCGCTGCTGTCGCGCCTGTCCAAATTCAATGCAGTGCTGGGGAAAAAGCTACGACCTTTTCTGCAAGGAGTTTTCAAGGCTTACGGACGTGCTGAGAAGCGGCGGCAAGGACAGCGGAAGCTATTCAATGTCCGACGAATGTGCCGCTGTGTGCCTTGACCCTGAGGGCGTGCTTGAGGCGGTTTCAGCGGAATACTCACGGTATGTTTCGGTGAAGAACGGCGAACGCCGTGTGCGTGACCTGCGGCGGATTTACACCGACCAGCTTGAGGGTGTTGCGGATATTCTCCGTGATATGGGCGGCGCAAAGGAAGGCGGCACTGATTTCAGCCGCTATCAGGCGGCGGAAAAGCGTGCGGAAAAGGCGCTCAGGGGAGCGGGGGTTCAGTCGCCGCAGGCTTTTGTAATGACCGACAATCACGGCAGACTGCGCTTTGAGGCTTATGGGGAAACCGAGCCGTCGGTAACGTGCGATTATCTCGGTGCGGTGCTGTCACGCAGTATCGGCAGAGAACTGGGCGAGGTGCAGTTGTGGGGCAGCAGCGGACGGTATAAGCTGACCGCTCCTGAACGAACGGCTTATTCCGTGAAGGTAGGCGCCTTTCAGATATCAAAGGGGCAGAACAGGGTGTGCGGCGACTGCTACGAGTATTTCACAAGCTCGTCGGGGGTGCTGTACGTTATTATGTCCGACGGAATGGGGAGCGGCTCACGGGCAAGGGTTGATTCCACGATGACCTGCTCGATGCTGTCGAAACTGCTGAAATGCGGCATTTCGCTGAAAACCGCTCTTGAAATTGTGAATACAGCTGTGATGGTGAAAAGCTCAGACGAAAGCTTTGCTACCCTTGATATTTGTCAGCTTGACCTCAACAGCGGCGAAGGCGTGATTTACAAGGCAGGTGCGGCTATCACCTATATAAAAACAAAAGACAGGCTGATGAGGGCGTCGCTTTCGTCGTCGCCTGTGGGTCTGGGTGGACAGCTTTCCGTGCCTGCCCAGAAATTTACGGTCGGCACGGGAGATGTAATCATTATGATGACGGATGGCGCAGAGGCAGACGAGTTGTGGCTCTCACGGGAGTTGTCGCAGAAGGTTGACCCTCAGCGGCTCAGCGAGCAGATAGCCCGTGCCGCCCGTATGGACAGAACAAAAGACGACGACATAAGCGTTGTAACCCTTTTGCTTGAACAATAAAATCAGGCTGTTTTTGAGATGGCTGTTCCTTGATGGAACAGTCATCTTTCAGTTGGTGGGGCTGAAAGTGAACAAATTGTGTAAACCGTTACACTATATGGTAAATTTTGTTGTGCACAATACCCTAAAATGTGGATTGAAAGTATCGGATTTGATGAAAAATCCACAAAGCCCTTGAAAAATCAGTGGGTCTATGCTATAATGATTATAAGCCGAAGTAGGCGAAAGCAATATACATATATTGTTTTGGTTGTCGGTGCTGAAAGCATACGGACAGCCGAATTGGTATTTATAACAAAAAATATGAAAAGGAGGCTATGAACAGAATGGCGATTGAAATTCCCGAAAAATACAATGTGCCGCTGTACCTCTTCCATCAGGGCGAGAATGCGTATGCTTATGAGTTTTTCGGTTCACACAAAGATGTTCAGGACGGAAAGTCGGGTGCAGTGTTCAGATGCTGGGCACCTCACGCTAAGTCAATAAGCGTTGTCGGTGACTTCAACCACTGGGACAGAACCCGTAACGAAATGTTAAAAATCAGCGACGGAGGTATATGGGAGCTTTTTGTTCCTGGTATACAGCAGTACGATAATTACAAATACAGCATTGAAACTGCGGATGGTCTTATCAAGCTGAAGGCTGACCCTTATGGATATCATATGGAACTCCGCCCCAACACGGCAACCAAGTTTTATGATATTGAGGGATACAACTGGCAGGACGGCAAGTATATGGACAAATTGTCCGCTCAGAACGTATACGAAAGTCCTATCAACATTTATGAGCTGAATCTGTGCTCGTGGAGAAAGTCGAAGGACGGCTTCCTCAGCTACAAGCAGCTGGCTGACGAGCTTATCCCCTACATCAGGGAGATGGGCTACACCCACGTTGAGCTTATGCCTATCGGAGAATATCCGTTTGACGGCTCGTGGGGATATCAGCAGATCGGCTATTTTGCGCCTACATCACGTTTCGGCACACCGCACGACTTTATGGAGTTTGTGGACAGATGTCACCGTGACGGAATAGGCGTTATCGTTGACTGGGTGCCTGCGCACTTCCCGAAGGACGCCGCAGGTCTGTATGAGTGGGACGGCGAGGACTGCTACGAGGATACCGACCCGCTCAGAAAGGAACACAAGAGCTGGGGTACCCGTATCTTCAACTGGGGTCTTGCAGAGGTTCAGTCGTTCCTTGTTTCCAACGCAAATTACTGGATTGAAAAGTATCATATCGACGGATTGCGTGTTGACGCTGTTGCGTCTATGCTGTATCTCGACTACGACCGCAGAGATGGCGAGTGGCGTCCTAACGAAAAGGGCGGCAAGGAAAACCTGCAAGCTATTGCATTCCTGCAGAAGCTGAATGCGGCTGTGTTCAGCAAGCACCCGAATATACTTATGATTGCAGAGGAGTCTACCGCGTGGCCTATGGTTACAAAGCCTGCGGATATCGGCGGACTTGGCTTCAACTTCAAGTGGAATATGG
>JAZQBH010000156.1:0-3460 GCA_045545655.1 Oscillospiraceae bacterium | reverse complement strand
TTTATCAGCAGAACAACACGGCTGATGTCAGCGCTGAAGTGCAGTTCTCTTGCCTTGATGGTGATATCACCTGGCAGAACATTATCAAGGATAATGTTCTTGATAAAGTTGTTGCGGTCGTACTTTTCATCGTAATACTGCTTTATGGAAGAAAGCGAGATTGCGATAATGCCTGCATACTTCGCCGCCTGCTCGTCAGTACCCTCTACGAACACGGCATAGTCGGGCTTGATGTGAATGCCGAATGGCTTGTAGGTGTAGCCGTCACGGATGAAAATCTCGTGAGAGTCGCCCAGTTCGATTGAAAAGAAGTCATTTCCGCCGCCGACTCTTGTAAGGTCGCTGCACGAAACGATTGTTCCGTTCTCGTCAATAACACCGATAACTCTGTTTACGGTGTCTTTCATCTGGTGAACAATTCCCTGAAAAAGTCTGTTTGACATCGTTTTTACCTCTTTCCCCTTTAGTCGAGATTAGTCTCAGAATTTCCCTTTGGTTACCCCTGAAAATGCACAGAAATAACCCAAAAATATAGGCTATTTCTATTATACTAAAAAAGAAGAAAAAAATCAAGTCTTTTTTATGCAATATGCAAGATTTTCTTAAAAAAAATTGTTATAGTTGCAAAAATGTTAAATACCGCTTGAAAAATCGGGGGTAAAGTATTATAATAAAGATATATAACCTTGTTTTTACAGGGAAAACAGGCGACGCCCCCACCCCCTACCCCTCCCCCTCAAGGGGGAGGGGAGAGATGACGGGGGAGCTCCGCTCCCCCTACCCCTCGTCGGGGGGACAAAGCCCCCCGAGCCCCCTTGCAACCTCGGCGGTTTGGTGTAGGCTCTGTGTGGTTGCCCCAAGTCCTGATATTATCCACCTTTTGCCGCTATCGGGGAGAGTTGGTTACCCCTATCCCAACAAAAACAAGAAACAAAAGAAAGGCTGATTTACAATGAACGAAAAGTTTTTTATTACTACCCCGATTTACTATCCGTCGGGAAACCCCCATATCGGTCACTGCTACACAACCGTTGCGTGCGACACCATTGCACGTTTCAAGCGTATGCAGGGCAAGGACGTTATGTTCCTTACTGGCACAGACGAGCACGGTCTGAAAATCGAGCAGAAGGCCGCTGAAAAGGGTGTAACTCCCAAGGAGTATGTCGACCCCATCGTGGACAACTTCAAAAATCTGTGGGATACTATGGACATCAGCTACGACCGCTTTGTACGTACTACCGACGACTACCACGTAAAGACCGTGCAGACCGTTTTCCGCAAGTTGTATGAAAAGGGCTACATCTACAAGGGCGAGTATGTCGGAAAGTACTGCACTCCCTGCGAGAGCTTCTGGACTGACAGCCAGCTGAAGGACGGCAAGTGCCCCGACTGCGGCCGTGACGTTATCGACGCAAAGGAAGAGGCTTACTTCCTCCGTCTTTCCGACTTTGCGGAAAAGATTGAAAAGTTCCTCACCGAAACCGACTATCTCCAGCCCAAGAGCCGTGTGAACGAAATGGTAAACAACTTCATCAAGACTGGCCTTGAGGATTTGTGCGTATCAAGAACTACCTTCAAGTGGGGCGTGCCTGTTGACTTCGACGAGGGTCACGTGGTTTACGTGTGGGTTGACGCCCTCACAAACTATATCAGCGCACTGGGCTACGCAAACGACAATTTCGCAGACTTCGACAAGTACTGGCCTGCTGATATGCATATGACAGCAAAGGAAATCGTGCGTTTCCACTCTATCGTGTGGCCTGCAATCCTTATGATGCTTGAACTGCCGCTTCCGAAAAGACTTTACGGTCACGGCTGGATTAACTTCAACGGTCAGAAGATGTCGAAATCCATCGGCAACGTTATCGACCCGTTTGTTCTCGCCGAGCGTTACGGCTCTGACGCAGTGCGCTATCAGATTATGCGTGATATGCCCTACGGCTCTGACAGTAACTTCTCCAACGAGATTATGATAAGCCGTATCAATACCGACCTTGCAAACGACTTCGGAAACCTCGTTTCACGTACCGTGGCAATGGCTGACAAGTACTTCGGCGGCACACTTCCCACAGACCGTGAGGAACAGCCGCTTGATAACGAACTCATTTCAATGGCAAAGGCGCTTAAAGAGCCTGTTTCCGCATACATTGAGGAGGCTCGCCTTGCACAGGCACTTGAAGAAATCTTCAAGGTTGTATCCCGTGCGAACAAGTATATCGACGAAACCGAGCCGTGGGTGCTCGGCAAGAGCGAGGAGAAGAAGGCAAGACTTGCAAGCGTTCTCTACAATCTGCTTGAAACCGTGAGAATTTGTTCAGGTCTGCTTTATCCGTTTATGCCCAAGACTATGCCGCAGGTGTGGGAGCAGATAGGCGCCTCCGAGGACAACACCGCACTTGCTAATCTCGGAGAATGGGGCGTTCTTCCCGCATACGTTACCGTGCACAAGGGCGGAATACTCTTCCCGAGAATTGACGCTGAAAAGGAAATTGACGAGCTTAACGCTCTGCTTACTCCTGCAAAGACTATCCGTGAGGACGAGGATCTGGACAAGGCTAACATCATCAGCATTGACCAGTTCGCAGAGGTGAAGCTCCGCAGCGGTGAGATTACCGCTTGCGAGAAGATTGCAAAGGCGAAGAAACTGCTCAAACTCACCGTTGACGACGGCAGACAGGGCAGACAGATTGTGTCGGGTATCGCCAAGTGGTATGCCCCCGAAGACCTTATCGGAAAGAAGATAGTGTTTGTTGCAAACCTCTCGCCGGCTAAACTCTGCGGAGAGCTTTCCGAGGGAATGGTGCTTGCCGTTGACGCAGGCGAGGACGACGTAAGAGTGCTGTTCCTCGACAAGGACGTGCCCAACGGTTCAACAATCAGATAAACATCGATGTAAATTGCTCACTGCCGCATAACCGTGCGGCGGCGGGTCGACCACAAGGAGGTGGGATGTATGGATATAAGCCGCATAGCCAATATAGGTACTGTCAACCAGACTACGCTTACCAAATCAAGCGAGCAACGGACTGAGGGTAAGTCCAGCACGCTTGCGGCGGAGCATACCGACAGCTTTATCAGGAAAGGCACTGTCTATACCCCTGCCTACACGCAGAAATCCGCAAAAAAGCAGAACGCCGACCAGAATTTACTTCAGCGTGAGGTTGCCGAGGATACGCTTGAAAAAATCAAGATACGTGAAAACCCCGAAGGCTCACAGCAGCAGCTTGTGTCACGTGGAGTAAGTCACATAATCCGTGCGATGTTTGTGAAACAGGGCGAGATACTGTCGGGGACTATCCCGAGCGTGGGTGCGGAAATGTACGCAGAGGAGCTGTTGAAGCAGCTGCGTGCGCTCTACGGAAGCACTGCCGCCGAGGAGAATACTCCCGAATACTGGCAGCCCCACGAAACCGCCGCAAGAATGCTCACCTTCTTCGATAGTGTGCAGAAGTCGGAGGCC
>JAZQBH010000155.1:0-1571 GCA_045545655.1 Oscillospiraceae bacterium | reverse complement strand
TCAACCCATTCGATAACCTTATCCTCGAACAGAATTCCATTGAGATGGTCTATTTCGTGACAGAATGCTCTCGCAAGCAAGTCCTTGCCGTAATAACGAACACGTTTACCGTAACGGTTATATGCCTTTACGTGAACCTTTGTCGGACGTTCAACAACGCCCCTCTTTTCCATAAAGGACAGACAGCCCTCGGGCTCGTACTGTCTGCCGGCAACAGACGTGATAACAGGATTTATCAGTTCAATTCTTCCGTACTTATCCTCGCCTGTTTCGATAACCACTACACGCTTTAACACGCCTATCTGCGGTGCGGCAAGACCTATTCCGTCTGCCTCAACCATTGTTTCATACATATCGTCAAGCAGCCGTGCAAGCTCCTTATCGAACACCTTTACTTCCTCACAGCGTTTACGGAGCACAGGATTGCCGAATTTCAGAATTTCACGAACCATACCATCAACCCCGCTTTGCAATTTCTTTCTGCACTCTGTCGATGAAGAGTATACCGTCGAGATGGTCAATCTCGTGGCAGAGTGCTCTTGCCATAAGTCCGTCGCCTGTTATTGTAAATTCGTTGCCGTGTCTGTCCTGAGCCTTTACAACAACGTGTGCGGGGCGTTCAACGCCGCACCACTCTCCGGGCGCTGACAGACAACCCTCGTTGCCCATCTGAACGCCGCTCGTTTCCAGAATTTCGGGATTGATAAGCTCCACCAGACCCTGCTTGTCACGCAGGTCTATTACCACCGCACGGCGGAGCATTCCAACCTGAGGTGCGGCAAGTCCCACACCCTCCTGAGTGTGCAGTGTTTCAGCCATATCGTCAAGCAGCTCCCACAGCTTTTCATCAAACGCAGTTACCGTTCTGCACTTCTTGCGAAGAACGTCGTTTCCAAATTTAATTATCTCTCTGAGTGCCATTGTTAATCTCCCTGTCTTCTTTCTTCATTTTTGTACCCTATGGTACTTATTATCAATCGAGATTGCCGTTTATATCCACATAAAAAGCAACATCAGTAAAATCCTTGTCAGCATAAGCCGCTTTCAGTGCGGCGTGGCAGACGCTTCTGAATGACTGATTATTCTTGCACTTGATTACCAGTGAAAACCTGAACCGTCCGTTCACCTTTCCCACCTGTGCCGCCGCCGGACCTAAAATGCGCATAGGCACTTCAGCACCATACGGTTTTGCAAGCTCAATCAGTATGTCGGCAAATTTACAGGCGGCTTTGCGGCAACAATCCTCGTTTGCCGAGGAAAACCCAGCAACAGCCGCATCACAGAACGGCGGATAGAACTGCAGTCTGCGCATTTCAATCTCCTCGCTGTAAAAAGCGGGGTAGTTCTGCAATGCCGCAAGATTTATCACCGAATGTTCAGGCGAAAACGTCTGAATCATCGCCCTGCCCTTCTTGCCTGCTCTACCAGCCCTGCCCACCACCTGAGTGATAAGCGAGAACGTGCGCTCATACGCACGGAAATCCGCACTGTAAAGCAGATTATCCGTTTTAAGCACGCCCACCAGCGTTACATTCGGAAAGTCAAGTCCCTTTGCAATCATCTGTGTGCCG
>JAZQBH010000154.1:0-7798 GCA_045545655.1 Oscillospiraceae bacterium | reverse complement strand
GAAGAGTACAGAAAAACGCTTGAAGAATATGCAATAAATGGTTTTGGAACTCAGATTGATATAAAAGAAATTTATGTTGATGGCAGTGGTTTTTATCCTGGCAGAGTTACCATTTTACAGTATGAAGATGAAGACTCGCTGATGGATGGCACTCCGGTAGACTCCGAGGACTATGATTTCACCCCCGAAAACGCTTCGGAATACAAGAAAATAGACTATCACCGCTTTGAAATTGCAATGGGCACACTGCCCGACAGCCAGGCAATGAAAGACCTGCTTGCCAACCCCGAAGGCCCGTCCGGATTTACGCAGTATGCTTATTGCTACGACTCAATTGTTACCATTGACGGCAGAAAATACAACTTCGTTTCCTTGTATTATCTTGATTATTGGGGCACTTTCGGACTTTGGATTCTCACAACTTCAATAATCTATCTGGTTGTTCTTGTGGGAGTTGAACTGCTTGTTGCGTTTTTGCAGTACAGAAAATACATCAGACAGTACGAAATTGACGAATACCGCAGAAATATGACTAACGCCCTCGCACACGACCTGAAAAGCCCTCTTACCGCAATCTACGGTTATGCTGAAAACCTCAAAAATAACGTTCACGGCGAGAAAAAGGAATATTATGCCGACGCTGTGCTTGAAAACGTACAGTATATGAACGAAATCATCTCAAACACCCTTGAACTCAACAAGCTTGAACTTGGTGACAAAAATCTCAAAAAGGAAAAGGTTGAGCTTTCAGCACTCTGCAAGGACCTTTACGGAAAATATCTTCCTCAGGCGGAAAGTAGAAAAATCAAGCTTGAAATCAACGGAAGCGCAGTTGTCCGTGCGGATAAAAAGCTGCTTACTCAGGCTGTGGAAAACCTTATCTCCAATGCAGTTAAGTACACAAGCGACAGCGGTAAAATTACAGTAAACATCCTTGAAACAGCAAAGCAGACTACTTTTGAAATTTCCAACCCATCTGACGGCAACATAACCGCACAGGACCTCGACAAGCCTTTCAGCAAGGCAGACTCCAGCCGCAGCAACAGAAGCGGCAGCGGAATGGGGCTTGCAATCGTTAAGAATATTGCTATGCTCCATAGCTTCGGTTTTGAAACGAAGGCAGAAAACAAAACATTCACATCAAAGATTACATTCTCAAAGAAATAAAACAGTTTCGCTACAATTCCACTAAAAAAGACGGAGCGGCTTTTAGGAAAATAACCGTACATAAGTAATTAAGGGTACCGAGCCACAAACTCGATACCCTTACTATTTTTTTACGAAATTGCCAAAGGCGGCACGCCTTAGTGAGGGAGCAATAAAGAAGTTTTTTCACTATTGAGTGCCAACCTGTGTTCGCAACAACACTTGCTACGAATTGCAAACGGCACCATCAAGGATGATGGTGCCGTTGCCCCAAAAGGCGGCAGGACGCCGCCGACAGAGGACAACAGGCGGCACGCCTTCTGCTCTGTTTTGTGTTATTTGCTGTATGGACTGCAAAGCTCGCTTTCGGCTTTTTTCACGGCCTCATCGAGGGTAAGCCCTGTGAAATCGGGGGCGGTGAAAAGTCTGCCTGATTTCTTGTCGTCGACGAATACAGCGGCAACAATCCCGGGGATTGCACTTTCGGGGGCATACGGTGCGTTCGGACCGCCGAGGTCGGTTCTGCACCAGCCAGGGTCAGCGAGATTTATCATTACATCAGTGCCCTCAACCGTTGAGCCGAGGTCAACCGTAATTTTATCAAGTGCCGCCTTGCTTGCGGAGTAGCCCGCCTGCTGCGGCTCAAGCCTTATTCCGCTTGTGGTATTCACAATTCGTCCGAAACCACGCTCAATCATCTTTGGCATAAAGTGATAGCAAATCATTGCGGGGGCTATGGTGTTAATTTTAAAGCTTTCAGTGTAGTCGGAAACGGGTGTGCTGAAATATTCTGTTCTGTATGCAATCTGTAAGCCGGCGTTGTTGAGTACGATGTCAACGGTTTTGCCAGTTTCGTCGATTTCCTTCAGCATTGCCGCAACAGCGTCGGGGTCGGAAAGCTCCGCTGAAACGCAGTAAGCTTCAACACCGAGAGCCTTCACTTCCGCTAAAACCTTTTCAGTATGCTCACGCTTTCTGCTGTGGAGAATAAGATTACAGCCCTGCTGAGCCATAAAAATCGCCGACAGGTAGCCAAGTCCACGGCTTGCCCCTGTGATAAACGCCCATCTTCCCTTAACGTTAACCATATTAGCCTCCTCTTTTCGTTTGAAATGTTGTTATCAGAGAGAATCAATATCTCTTCTGATAGACACTTCTAAAAGTTCATCGTTTTCATCAAATGCCATATACGCTAACACGGCAGTGTGTAGAGGACCGTAAAACTCACCCAATTCTACAAGCATTGATTTTGACCCGACAACCAGAATATGACTGTGTTCTGAACCGTTTTTCATTTCTTCTTCGGATGCAAAGCCATAGTCTGTGCCGTCCTGACCTATTCTTATTCCACAATTATTGTCGGTTTGTTTTATTCTCCAACTGTTTTTGTCGATAATTTCAATTGTATCATTCCAGCTTGTTCCTTTTGGGACTTTTTGAAATACATAATCACGAACAGCAGTATTTGTACGGCTGATTGGCACAAACAGCAAAAACGCTCCGTACAATACAAACGGAATCAGAATTATAGCAGTAGTGATAATAAGTATGCGTTTTATAATTTTAGCTTTTTTCATATTCTGCTCCTTAGTTTTTTATTTACTGTGATTATATCACATTATCACAGCCTTGTCAACACAATAATATTTTAGAGGGCATAAAGAGATTTTTCCCTGTATATTGTTGACAAAAACAGTAAAGTATGATATAATAAAACAAATGTTACATAACGATTGTTTCGGAGGAATGAAAAATGCCGCCAAAAGCTAAATATACACGAGAAGAGATTATAAAAGCAGCACTTGATATTGTTGCAGAAAGAGGAGCGGAGGCGCTTACCGCACGAGAGCTTGGCAATGCGCTTGGCACGTCGTCACGCCCGATATTCACAGCTTTCAGAAATATGGAAGAAGTGGTTTCCGAAACCCGTAAAGCAGCCTTTGTGTTCTTCGGGGAATACATCAAGGCTGATATAGACGGCTCTGTGCCGCTGTTCAAGCAGGTCGGGGTTTCAATGGTAACCTTCGCAATCACACAGCCACGATTGTTCCGCCTTTTGTTTATGAGCGAACACCCTGGCTCGAACACTTTTGACGATGTGTTCAACAATCTCAGTGACATTGCGCCCAAATGTATTGAAACCATTCAGTTTGTCTATGACCTTGATTACGATAATGCAATGCTGTTGTTCAGACAGGTGTGGATTTACACCTATGGAGTAGGGTCGCTTATCGCGACGGGTATGTGCAGATTTGAGATGAACGAGATACAGAGTATGCTTACCAACGAATTTCAGGCAATGCTTATGCTGATAAAGTCTGGCAGAGCGGAGAAATACACAGTGGTAACCTGATTGCCGCTTTCAGTGAGGAAATGGACAAACTATGAACGAATGCTGTAAAACCTCGTGTGAAGTTCTGAAGGAATATGACCCTCAGCCGTTGAATAAGGACGGCAGTATCCGCTGGTTTCTCTATCGCTGGGACGACGGAAAGAAAGGGCGGAGAATACTTGTTCAGTGCAAAGGGTGCCGCAGTCTTTACCTTGTTCAGCGGTACAGGCTGAACAAGTTTTCGGTGCTGTCGGATAATGTGTTCGAGGATTGGTATTCCGTTGAAAGCGAACAGCAAGCGGATTTACTCAACAGAACATACACTGGCGTACAGCTTGAGCGGAAGTTCAGAGAGGTATACAGCACGCAGTACAACACAGGAGGAATGTCAGATGAATAATATTTTCGACTACGAACAGGCAATGTGGAACGCCGCACAACAGCGTGATAAAAACGCTTTCTTAAAGCTGGTTTCAGCAGATGCGGCTATGATTTGCGGTGGCTACAGATGCACAGGTGCGGAGTATGCAGAAATAATAAGCGACTTCGGCATTTCCTCGTTTGAGATAAGCGACTTTGAAATACTCTGCGAAAGCGAGAACACTGTTCAGGTGCATTACATAGTAAAAACCGTCGCCGATTCGCCCGAAAATGCCGATCTGGCGGGAAAATTCCACATCACATCAATATGGGCAAAGCAGAGCGGCGATTGGATGCTTGTGTTCAATATGGACAGCAGAATTTACAGTGAAAAATGAAAAATCTTATAAGAATTACCGACTATACCGCCGATGAAATCTACGGGATTTTCAAGTCGGCAGACCGTCTTGCAATGGGAGAGCACACCGCTTTACTTAAAGGAAAAAGCGTTGTGATGTTCTTTCCCGAAACAAGTATACGCACAAGGGTTACATTTGAAAAGGGAGTGTATCTTCTCGGAGGAAACCCCATTTTGTTTCCTGTGGAGAGCCTTGAAAAGAAAGAGGCTTTGCAGGACGTGTGCGGATACCTCAACAACTGGGCTGATTTGCTTATAGTGCGGCATAAGAATATCGGGCTTATTGAAAAGATGTCTGAATATTCAGATGTGCCTGTGATAAACGCAATGACGGACGTAAATCACCCGTGTGAAATTATTTCGGATATGTATTCGCTGTCGAAAATCAGAGCGGATTTCACGAAGGATAAGTACCTGTTCTGCGGCAGACGTGGAAATATCGGTCTTGCGTGGAAGGAAGCCGCAGACGTTATGGGCTTTGAACTGGAACAGTGCTGTCCGAGCGGCTTTGAAATTGAGGGTGTAAAGGTTCACAGGGATATACACGCGGCGGTGCAGGGAAAGGATATAGTCTGCACGGACAGCCTTCCGCAGAGCGTTCTGCCGCAGTTTGCCGATTATCGGGTGACTGCGGAGATTATGTCGCTGGCAAACAAGGGAGCTGTGCTGAACCCCTGTCCGCCGTTTTTCAGAGGCGAAGAGGTGTCCGAGGACGCAGTAAATTCAGATTACTTTGTCGGCTACGCTTTCAAGAAAAACCTGCTCTATGTACAGCAGGCAATTATGCTTGATTGCCTTTTCGGGTGAACGATTTCCTACCCGTCATAAGGCGGCATAAAAAGTCGGGACAGATTGAAAATTCTGTGATACAATATACTCACAGCAGATGAGAAACAGAGGTGAACGCTATGAGCGACTGGACAGAGGGTATACAAAAAGCTGTTAAATACATTGAAGACAATCTTACTGAAGAGCTTGACGTGGCTGACATTGCGGCTGCAGCGTATGTTTCGCCGTTCTATTTTCAGAAGATTTTCAATGTGCTGTGTGGCTTTACGCTTGGCGAATATATCCGCAACAGGCGGCTTTCGCTTGCGGCTGAGGAGTTGTCGTCGCTTGATGTGAAGGTTATTGATGTTGCGATGAAGTACGGGTATGACTCACCCGATAGCTTTGCAAGGGCGTTCACAAAATTTCACGGTATTTCACCGTCTGCTGCAAAGGAAAAGGGTGCAAAAATCAGAAGCTTTGCGCCTGTAAGAATAAAGCTTACTTTGAAAGGCGGTAGTATTATGGATTACAGAATTGTTGAAAAAGCCTCGTTTACCATTATGGGCAAGTGCAGAAGGTTCAGTGCGGATACTTCTTACACAGAAATCCCGAAGTTCTGGCAGGAGCATTACGAAAACGGCGGCGGAGAAGTAATCAGGGGAATGTTCGGTGCGTGTGTTGACTCCGACGGCAAGAACTTTGATTATTACATAGCTGATTTATATAGTCCTTTCGGTGATATTCCCGAGGGCTGTACAACGTACACCTTCAGCGAGGGAATGTGGGCGGTGTTCCCCTACGAGGGTGAATGTCCGAAAGCACTTCAGGACGTAAACACAAAAATCTGGAGTGAATGGCTGCCCAACTGCAAGGAGTATAAAATGCGTGGAAACTACAACATTGAAGCGTATTTTGCTCCCGATAAAGGCGAGATCTGGGTGCCTGTAACAGCAGTATCCAAAGGGAACCTCTAAAAATCTCCTTCACGGCAGAATTTCTATGACAGACATCATCTGCTGCGTCAGAAAACCTTGTAATACATCAAGTATTACTGCGGTTTTCTTCCTTGCATCTGACATCTGTCATATACGAAATTCTGCTCGTGTCCCGATTTTCAGAGGTTCCCAAAAACTAACGGCAAAGCCGCAGGGGTGTCCTACTAACAGGACAGCCCTGCGGCAACAGCCGTTTCTATAAAAATAAATTCAAGGAGAATGCTTATGTATTTTGAGGAATTTGGCAAGGGCAATGAAAAAACGATTGTAATGCTCCATTCGGAGAATTATGTCTTTTCGTTTGAAAATCAGTATTCGCTTGCAGACAAGTATCACATAGTAGTGCCGCACCTTATGGGCTTCGGCGAGAACACCGAAAAGCCTTTTCAGACTGATGAATGTGTTCAGCAGCTTGCTGAGTTTATCGGCAGTCTTGACAAGAAGGTGCTGCTTGTCGGCTTTTCGCTTGGCGCACAGGTAGGCTTTAAGCTGATTTCGGAGCATCAGGATTTGTTTATAGGTGCTATTCTTGTAAGCCCTCTGCTTATCAAGGACGAGGCGTTGATGTCCAAGGTCGCGGCGGCAAATCTCAGACAGCATAAGCTTATGAAAAACAAGTTATACTGCAATTTCCTTGGTGCAATGAACGGTATGCACACTGACGAGCGCAAGGCTTTTGTCGCTCAGACTCAGAATATCGCCGAGGAAACCACACGCAATATAGTCTACAACGGCATTACCCTTGAAAGCGTTCCGCAGTTTGCAGACGTTAAAATCCCTGTGATTGCACTCGCAGGCGGCAAAGAACAGCAGCAGGTACGTGACAGCGTACTGCGTATGTCCGAAATCAATCCCCGATGTGAATGCCGTATCTGGGAGCGTGCAAAACACGATATCCCCGTGAAGTATGCTAACAAGTTCAACAATATGATTCGCAGATTGTATAAATAAAAATTAAAAGATACATAAAGGTGAATATATGGGCAGATTTTCAACTACGGTACAGGTAAAGGACAATGTCGGTAGAATGAAGTTTATAAATTCATTCTGCGATATTATGAAAAAGCGCGGCTTTGAGCCTTGCAAAGAGGACGAGGGGACAGTATCATATCTTCTTGCGTTTTCCGAGGGCGGCTGGGTAACGCTTGACAATGAAGATTACACGAACGACCCTAAGAAAGCCCGTGATGACTTGAAAAACATTTCTGACGAATTGAAAACAAATGGGTTTTCCGTTGAGGTGGTAGACAGCGATTTTGCTGTTTTAACGCTTAACAACGGCGATACGGTAATCGTTGGCGACGGCTCGGGGTATGGCATTGAAGAGCGTTCACGTGGTGTTCGTGAATACTGGCAGCCGCTCCTTGCAAATGAAAAAGACTGGGAACAGTTTGCAAAAATTGCAGAGCAAAATAATGTCTTCGTTGAAGATACATTAACAGAACTTGCTGGCTTATTTGGGATTACATCAAATTACATATACGCAGATTTCGAGGAACTTTCAGAACACTCCGACAGCGACAAGAATATTACCCTGTTGTATTTCAAGCCAGCCGATAAAAAAACGAAGCCTATGACTTTGAATGCCGCATTCAAGAAAGTGTTCGGAGAGGCACTTGAACCGCTTGGGTTTAAGCTGATTAAGAGTAAATATCCTTATTTTGTGAGGGTTATCGGAAAGGAAATCATTCACGTCATATCAGTACAGAAATCATTTCCATATTTACATACAATCGGTCGTGAGGGGTTTTCCATTTTGAGTGGTGCAGCAACAGT
>JAZQBH010000153.1:0-3972 GCA_045545655.1 Oscillospiraceae bacterium | reverse complement strand
GGTGTATGTTAATGGAGGTAGCATATATGAAAAAATTCTGGTATAATTTTAATGATTCTATCTTTAAAATTTCTTTGGTAGTATCTATAGTATTAACGTTCATCGTTAGTATTATAATTTCGGTCGTTCTATCAACAGCAGTTGGCGGTTGGGCGTTGTTAATTTGGATTTTAATTTTAGTTATAGGCATATTGATTGTATTAGAAATGCACTCTCTATGGGGCTTGATTATCGAATTTGTCGGAACTGTTTATATCATAAAAGATGATTTGCAAACCATTAAAGATAGTTCAGAAAAAAATGAAGATACTGACAATATAACAAAGGAAATTGATACACAACCATTAAATGGTGTAAAACGCTGCAGCTGCGGTGCACCGCTTAAAGAAAATGACATTGTGTGTTTGAGATGTGGCAAAACGGTTGAAAGCTTGCTCAAAGATACTGTACAAGAAAAAAAGATGCCAACCAGTACTTCAACTTGGAAATGCTTAAAGTGCAATTCTGTCAACCCTGATACCGCATATAAATGCCGTGTGTGCAAACGTCCGAGATGGACTAAAGAATTTGAAAAATGGGTATGTACATACTGCGATAATCTCAACAGCGGAAATAATGATTACTGTGCGATATGCGGAAGTCACAGGGGAAATGCACAGCCTCAAACCTTGACGAATACTTCCGATCCTCCGACAGTTAAAACTGCTGTACCTTCATCCACACCTACTCCTGCACCCAAGCCTGTTCCGCAAAAGTGGACTTGCTCCTGCGGCAGTGTGAACAATTCCAATGCAAACTTCTGCTTTAAATGCGGAAAGCACAGATAATTCAATACAAACCAAAGGACTGTATTCACAGCCATGTTGCAAAAATCTGTTAATTTTACCTTCAATGAAAGGAATTTTATTATGTATTGCGAAAATTGCGGAAAAAAACTGATGGCAAATGAAAAGGTGTGCAAACATTGTGGTGCTGAAATAACGCAAGAATTTAATACCGACAGCAACAAATCAGGCAAAAAGAAAGCCATATTTTTTGTGGTTGGGTTTGTAATAATAATTATAATAATGGCAGTTATAATTATATCCCTATTGACTAAACCCTCCGATGAGAATAATTCAGAAGACTATAGTTATTCATCTGAACAATCGCAGAATGTGGAGAGCAATATTTCTAGTTCCGAGGTATCCGAAACCAGTTCTAGCAGTTTTATCAGTTCAAGCACAGTTTCCGAACAATCCAGTTCCACCTCTGCTCCTGTTGTTGAAGAGCCTGAAATAAAAACTGTACCTACAAATCTGAAGGCTGACACCTGCGGAAAGGCACATCAGCTTGAAATAAGCTGGAGTGCGGTTGAAAATGCCACAGAATATCGTGTTGAGTTATACGATGGAGATACACTTCTCAGAGCTGAAATGGTAACCGAGCCGAAATGCCTTATTACCGACCTTGAATACGGCAAAGATTATGGTTATGCAGTGCAAGCATTTGTTAATTCAGAGTGGTCTGAACTTTCAGAAAAGATAACAGCAACAACTTTAACACGAAAACAACAGGTTGAAAACATAGTGTCTGATTACAACCAAGGAAAAATAAACCTCAAAACTACAAGGCCTTATTTAGAAAAAGATGTTGTTTTAGGCACTGGTGATTTAATCTGTACTGTTGAACAATACGAACTACACGTAAAAACAGAAACTTCTTTTTCAGGTGACACTACGTATTTCGGAGTTTATAATACCGAACTTAAAGAATGGACTTTACCATATTCAGATAAATATAACATTTTCAAGTTGGGCGTTTCCGCAGTTAAAAGTATGCAAAAACAGAGTTCCGGCTTAAAATATATAAATAACAACACATTGATATTCGAGTGCAGAAATGAACTTTATACTTATGATTTTCTTACTGATAAGTTAACAAATTTCGGATATGAAACATGTCGTGGAACTCTTTCCTACATTGAAAATGAAATATTGATGCTCTGTTCAGGATATGACTATAGTTACCTAAAAGCTTATGATTGGAATGGTAATTACATTAAAACAATAAATAAATGGCCCGTTGACAACTATAACAAATATGAATATGCTTCAATCAAAGAATTTTATGATGACTATATGGTTGTCAAATTTAAACCAAATAATGCTGGTATACTCGCAATAATAAATTATAACGGTGATATTATTTTGAAATTGACTCAATATGAAAGTAGAATATATAATTGGTCAACCGATAGAATATCCTATAATCATAATAACGGGAAAATTCTTACCGCTGTCGAGGGCGAAGATTCAGGTGTTTATGCGTGTCTGTTTAATTCTGATGAATCGCTTGCTTGCGAACCAATTAAACTGTTTCAGGACGAACCTGAAAATAATGACTTTAAACTGCTTCTATTCGATGATTTCTTTGTGATAGGAAGAACTTCAGAAGACGACACCGAAAAAAGCGAACATATCGATGAGCTTAAAGGTGTTTATATTTATGAACTTGATGGAACTTTAATATCGCATAATCCACTAATGAAACTGAAATAATAATATGCTCCAAACAATAGGGCACCACGCCCCAATTTATACATACAGCACAACAAATCCCCCGCTTCTCAGCGGGGGATCTGCTTTTATTACTTGAAAGACGAGGTATCAATTCTGTTAAGCGCACGCTTGAGCTTTGTTTCTGCAAGCAGAAGATGCTTGTCGTCAGAGGCAGACTTAATTCTTCTTTCAGCCTCTGCCTTAGCGGCGTTTGCACGGTCTACGTCAATTTCGTCGGACCATTCGCAGGTCTGCACGAGAATTGTCGTGCCCTCCTTCGATACCTTGATGATACCGCCCGATGTTGCGGCACGGCGGAACTGTCCGTCAACCATAACACGCAACTGACCGATTCCGAGGGCTGCACAATACGGCTCGTGTCCGTTGAGTATGCCCACATCTCCGACAGTGGTACGGACGATAATCTGCTCCGTTTCACCGTCAAACACGGTCTTTTCAGGCGTCATAATTTTGAGTTTGAATGGGGTCATTTATATTCCCCCTTTTATGATTTCTTAGCCTTCTCGACAGCCTCGTCGATTGTTCCTACGAACAGGAACGCCGACTCGGGCAGGTCGTCGTGCTTACCCTCAATGATTTCCTTGAATCCACGGATAGTTTCCTTAAGCGGAACGTACTTTCCTTCCATACCTGTAAACTGCTCTGCAACAGAGAACGGCTGGGAGAGGAAACGCTGGATTTTTCTTGCTCTCGATACGGTCAGCTTATCTTCGTCAGACAACTCGTCCATACCAAGAATTGCGATGATATCCTGCAGTTCGTTGTAACGCTGAAGGATTTCCTGAACGGCACGTGCAACCTCGTAATGCTCATTTCCGACAATCTGCGGAGTGAGGATACGTGATGTAGATTCCAGCGGGTCAACCGCAGGATAAATACCCATCGACGCAATATCACGGGAAAGAACCGTTGTAGCGTCAAGGTGTGCGAACGTTGTTGCAGGCGCAGGGTCTGTAAGGTCGTCCGCAGGCACGTAAACTGCCTGTACGGAAGTGATTGAACCCTTCTTTGTGGAAGTGATACGCTCCTGAAGAGCGCCCATCTCGGTTGCAAGTGTAGGCTGATAACCAACGGCTGACGGCATACGTCCAAGCAGAGCGGATACCTCAGAACCAGCCTGTGTGAAACGGAAGATGTTATCGATAAACAGCAGCACGTCCTGACCCATCTGGTCACGGAAGTATTCTGCCATTGTAAGTCCCGAAAGAGCAACTCTCATTCTTGCTCCCGGCGGCTCGTTCATCTGACCGTAAACAAGTGCGGTCTTGTTGATAACGCCTGATTCCATTATTTCACGGTAGAGGTCGTTACCTTCACGGGTACGCTCGCCTACGCCTGTAAGTACGGAAATACCGCCGTGCTGCTTGGCAACGTGGTTGATAGGCTGCATAATAAGGGCGGTCTTACCAAC
>JAZQBH010000152.1:0-2775 GCA_045545655.1 Oscillospiraceae bacterium | reverse complement strand
AATTAAGCCCGATGTGATACTGCTTGACCCTCCACGAAAGGGCTGCGGCGAGGAATGTCTGAGCGCTTGCGTGGAGATGGCTCCCGAACGGATTGTGATGATTTCGTGCAACCCGGCTACTGCCGCTAAGGACTGCCGTTTCCTCTCGGAGAACGGCTACACACTGCAAAAGGTGAGGGCATTTGACTTGTTCCCGAGGACAAAGCATACGGAATGCGTATGTGTTCTCGAAAAGAACTGAAATCAGGAGATAATCAACTATGGGAAAAATCACTTCAATTCTCAAAGAGATGAAAACGCTCTGCGATGGGCATAACGGAGAGGATACTTTTTCCGAACCCGTTTCAAAGCAGAGAATATCCGAATGGGAAGCTGAAAACAATGCGACCTTGTGCAGGGAGCTTAAAGAATTTTACCTCTTTACAAATGGAATGGATTTGCGGATATATTTTTCTACATTCAGCATCTGCCCGATAGAAAAGCTTTCTTTCAAAGAGGGCGGAGTTCGTGGGTATGAAAACTCGGAAGATTATATGAAAATCGGCAGCTTTATCGGCGACGGCTCTGTTCTCTGCGTAGACAGGGATTACAATTTCTGCTGTGCCTACGAGGGAATGGACATAGAGGGCGGTTCACTGGCTTTTCTTCTTGAAGAGGAGCTTTCTGCCCTTGAAGGGCGCATTGAAGAGGACGAGGGTTAAAGTATTCATTGACCTTGATATTGAGGTGTCGTAATGTATGATAATCTGTACTGCAAGGTGTTTATTGACGCTGATATGGACTATGATTGTCTGTTCAGCCTGATAATGGATTATGTTCACGGTCAGAAGAAAGCAATTGATTATATCATTACAGACTGGTGTGATATCTCAGTGCGGCGGAATAAGGAATTTAATCCCGAAAAATATTCGGCAGACCCGACAGATTTCATTTACTGGAGATATTTCCTTGATATAGAACCGCTTAATGTTGATGAAGGTAAGTACATAAACAGGATTACAGAGCTTCTGGGCTGGCTGAAGGGTCAGTGCAGAGGTGCTGTTATAGCGTGTGATTTTGAGGATATAGTGAATGGTAGTGGAATGTCCTGATATTGTGTTCAGAACGTGTGAAACATCGCTATTATAGCAATTTGTAGGGAATAAAAGGAACAAAAGATGTTAATATGTGAAAAAATATTTTAAAAGGAGACAGATTACAATGAATGAATTAGAAAAACAAGTAGAGTATAGGTTAAGTGAAGTAATTACTATTTTTTCAAATATGATAATTGAAAATGGGATAGATGATTTTTTAGATGATGTGGATTTTTGTATATATACCAAGGATTTTATTGATGTTGTCTCTGGTGATACTACCTGCTATTTGGATGATTACCCTGATGTTGATGATAATGATGAGGAAATATATACAGACTTTGTTACAGAAAGAAAATTAGTAATGTTTTATTCGGGGGAACAGTTCGAAGATGTAATAGGGCATATGTTAAGTCAAAAAATGGATGCTTCCATTGAGAATTTCATATCTGGAATGAATTATTATAGAGAACATGATGATTTTTTGGACTTATAAAGCACGCCCAAATTTCAGCTTTCTCAACACATTTCCACACGAAAAAAGGTATATATACGGTTGACTATTGCTTTGAGCGAGTAAAATTTGCTGTTCAAGCCAACAACACCTGCCGTTCATACGGAATGTGTCGTTCTGATGACGAAGGCAAGTACATAAACAGGATTACTGAGCTTCTGGGCTGGCTGAGGAGTCAGTGCAGAGGGGCTGTTATAGCGTGTGACTTTGAGGATATAGTGAATGGTAGTGGAATGTCTTTCTAATACGTCCAAAACATATTACAGAAATGGGAGGATAATATGATATACACCGAACTTACCAAAAAGGCGATGAAGATTTCATTTGAGGCGCATAAAAATCAGGTTGACAAAAACGGGATGCCGTATATTTATCATCCTGTTCACCTTGCGGAGCAGATGACCGATGAAAACACAATCTGCGTGGCTCTTCTTCACGATGTTGTGGAGGACACTGACATCACCTTTGAGGACTTGGCGAAAGAGGGTTTCCCCGATGAAATTATCGCCGCTCTCAAGCTTATGACTCACGAAAAGTCTGTTCCGTATATTGACTATGTAAAGCAGATAGCAACAAACCCCATAGCTTCGGCGGTAAAGCTTGCAGACTTAAGGCACAACAGCGATTTGACAAGACTTGATGTTGTTGACGAAAAAGCCTTGGCAAGAGCAGAAAAATACAAACAGGCTATTGCCCTGCTGACAGGCGGCAAAGCCGATGAAAACTGATAGAAGTCGGAATGGATATGTAATCGTAATGTGGTAAGAAGCGGAATTTTGATTTTTATATGGGAGATAAATGAAAACAGAAAAACTGGACAGGAAAGCAGAGCGTATTATAGTTCTTACAATTGCACTTGTTATAGCAATTTTATCGGGCATTATGGCGATAAAGAAATTCCCGATGGAATTGGAAAATATTGCGGAGGACGGTTTGTATCAGAATGCCGGTGTGATACCTGATGATATAAAGATTATAGGTATTGACGAGAAAACTCTGAAAAATTTCGGTTCGTACACTGACTGGGACAGAAATAAGTTTACAAGCCTGATTGAAATTCTGAACGAGGACCATCAGCGTGCCCCTGCGATAATCGGAATTGATGTGGTGTTCAGCGGAAACGGTCCGAAAGAAGCTGATGAAAGGCTTGTTGAGGTCTGTAGCCGATATGATAATATTGTTATG
>JAZQBH010000151.1:0-4038 GCA_045545655.1 Oscillospiraceae bacterium | reverse complement strand
CATCATATCAATGTTCATAGACGGAACGCTCATATCAATAGTAAGCCCTGTAAGCGATGACAACGCACCAAGATAAGAGCCTGCCATAATATTGCCCATCTCCTTGATAGCGGAATAGTCACACTCATCAAGTTCAACAAGCTTTACGTTTTCCTTGCCGAGGAATGTGCTGAGAACAACCTCTGCAAAGGTATCCTCAAGCAGAAACATCATCATTCCGTTAATATCGCCGTTTATAAGCACGAGAATAGCCGTTATCACCTTTTCAGGACCGCCCATTTCATCAATGACCGACTGATAATCCAGCACACGTACATCAGGAACGTGCATTTCAATGTTCTTTCCCAGCATCTGTGAAAGTGCAGACGCAGCACTGCCCGAACCGATATTTCCTATCTCTCTCAGACAATCAAATTCTATGGGAGAAAGTTCATCATAATTTTTCAGCATATTCCTCACCCTTTCGTGTACAATTTAACTACTTTCGTGTAAAATCTCGCTACTTTAAGGAGTTATCTGAGGTTGTTTGCAATTCTTGCAAACTCATCAGAAGTAGTTACAACTCTTGTACTGAGCTGATACGAACGCTGTGTTTCAATCAGCTTAACCATCTGTGTAGCAAGGTCTACATTTGAGTTGATAAGATATCCCTGCAGAAGTGTACGGCCGTCATTTGCAATCGCAGCAGCTTCGCCGCTTCTCTCAGTCTGCACATATCTGTTTGTGCCCATAGCGTCTATTCCATAGGGATTAGGGAACTCAAACACGCCAACCATCTGCTTCAGCGCCCCCCAGTCAGCCTCACTGTAATCCTCGTTGAATGGTACTACAATGCGGTTTTTTTCAGCATCAAGGACATATTCGCCTGAGCTTGAAACAAGATACCAGATGGGATTGCCCTCTTCGTCAAACGCCTCCTGGTCCTGTGTCATAGCGAATGTGCCGTCACGGGTGTAATTAACGTCGCCCCAGCGGTCTTCAACAGCGAAGAAGCCCTCGCCTGTAATTGCAAAATCAAGCATTCTGCCTGTTTCATAGAAACTGGATTCGCCGAACATAAGGTCAGTCTTCTGGATATAGGTACCGTGACCTGTCTGTACGTCCTCTTCAGTTTTTCTGTAGGTTTCGTAGATACAATCCGCAAAAGACGGACGCAGCTGCTGATATCCCACTGTATTCACATTTGCAATGTTGTTACCGTAGACATTAAGCGCCTTCGACTGAGCAATCATTGCGGATTTTCCTGTATGGAACGATATATTCATAACCTACCGCCTTTCAATTATGCCTTCTTGCAAAGATTGTTAGAACCCTGATTAAGGGTATCAATCAGTTTAAGAATAGCAGAATTTGCTTCGTAAAGTCTGTTTGCTTCCATAAGCATATTCAGCTCGTAGTTCCAGTCTACATTGGAACGTTCAAGCGCACCCTGAACGATATCAAATCTTGTTCCCTCGGGAACAGGCGTTGCATTCACGCTGGTGAACATATTCACACCGAACTTGGTAGAATCTGCTTCGGGGTCGATATAACTCAGAAGAAGTCTGTCAACAACCTGACCCTCCTGATAAATTGTGCCGTCAACGTCGATTACGAAATCCTTGTTACCGAGGAAAATCTCGCCGTTTTCGCCAAGAATTCTGCCTGAGGTTGACGCACAGAGATAACCCTCGCTGTCAAGCTCCCAGTCGCCGTTGCGTGTAAGCATTGTTTCGCCGTTGTAACCAGCAACATTGAAGTAAACATTTCCTTGGATAGCAACATCAAACGGGCTGTCTGTAAACTCAAATGTTCCCTGCTGCATATCGGTGTAGGAAGTATCTATAAATCTGTGAGAGAATGTACCCGACAGCTCCTCACGGTGCTTTACGAGAATCATCTGCTCCTTGAACGTGCCGACAACAGCTGTGTCACGCTTATAACCAGAGGTGCTGACGTTAGCAAGGTTATTACCTATTACATTCAGCTTTCTCTGAGCATTTATCATACCATTGGAAGCGTAATAAAAACCTCTGTTCACTTAGACTCCCCTCCCATAAAATAAGCAGACAGCTTAGCCTTCAGCACAAGCACTGCTTTAGTATGAATCTGACAGACTCTGCCCTCGGTAACCCCGAGAACCTTTGCTATATCAGAATATTTCAGATTTTTATAATAATACAGAATAATGACCTGACGCTCTTTTTCCTTCAGCTCCTCAATCGCCTCGATAATCGTACGTTTCATCTCGCCCTGCATAAGCGCGCCGTCTGTCGGATTGTCCATTGCAGGCTCGTCGATGTTGTCCTCGTAGAGCAACTCCTCAAACGACAGAACGATTGAGCCGCTGCAGTCAGCCATATTTTTCAGAAGAGTATCCTCGGATATGCCGAGATGCTCTGCAAGTTCAGCATTTGTAGGCACTCTTCCATTTAAATTATACAACATACTATTGGCTTTGTCAAGGTCTTTGGAGAATTTTCTGACACTGCGGGGAATCCAGTCCTGCTTGCGTATGTAATCAATTATCGCACCCTTGATTTTAAGGGTTGCATAGGTTTCAAACTTAGCTCCCTTGGAAGGGTCAAAGGTTTCGATGGCGTCCATAAGTGCCAGCACGCCCTCGTTGATAACATCGTCAGGCTCGCAGAACTTGATGTACATATTTCTCATCGACATAGCACACGCACGGACAAGCCCCATATTTTTCAGCACAATTTCATTTCTCAGCACAATGTTGCCGTTCTGTTGATACAGAACAACCTGTTCAGTGTTGTTGAATTCAGAACCCACAACCAGCACCTCCAATTGAAATCCTTATTTTATTCTTCTGTTTTTATCAGCCAACTGCCGCCCGTGAAAGCGAGATGTTGCCGATTGCCTGTATCTGTGCCGAAGCGTCTATTTCGCTGTACGACAGCACAGTAATATTAGAAATAAACTGCTCTGTAAGCTTCTTGAAATAAATTCTCACCACAGGGCTTGTAAGAACAATAACCGTCGGGATAACGTCCTTGATTTTGTCAATTTCGTCATTTGTTGCGTTTACTATACTCTGAATAAGGTCAGGGGACATAGCAAGGTAGCTTCCCTGGTCGTTCTTCTTTACTGCGCTTACTATCATATCTTCTATCTGAGTATCAAGCGTGATTACACGCAGTGAGTTCGCCTCAGCAAAGCGGTGCGTTATGGTACGCTTCAGTGCCTGACGTACATACTCGGTAGCAATATCGATATCCTTCAGTACGTTGGTATGGTCGCCAAGCGTTTCGAGGATTGTTTCCATATCACGGATAGGCACGCCCTCTTTAAGAAGGTTAGCGAGAATTTTCTGAAGATATCCGACTGACAGCACCTTGGGAACAAGGTCGTCTACAACAATCGGGTTAATCTTCTTGACGTTTTCAACCATTGTGTTAACGTCCTGACGGGAGAGCAACTCGTGTGCATAGCGCTTCATAACCTCGCTCCAGTGGGTAATCATTACTGAAACAGGGTCGATAAGCGTGTAGCCTGCAACGTCTGCCATAATCTTCTTGTCCTCGGAAATCCACTTTGCAGGAAGTCCGAATGCAGGCTCTACCGTGTCAATTCCGTCAATCTCGGATGAAACGTCGCCGCTGTCAAGCGCAAGGTAGTGGTCAACAAGGATTTCGCCTCGTGCAACCTCCTCACCCTTAATCTTGATGATATAAAGATTAGGGTTGATTTCGGGATTGTCCGTCATACGTACAGACGGAATTACCATACCCATATCCATTGCAAACTGTTTACGGAAGATAACAACTCGGTCGATGAAGTTGCCGCCGCTCTTTTCGTCAACAAGTCGGAGCAGACTGTATCCGAACTCCATTTCAATCGGCTCGACATTGAGCAGCTTGAATACGTTGTCAATGTCACGGTAGTAGTCGTTATCGGTTTTGGGCTTGTCAAGCTCAGCCTGTTCGGCCTTAAGCCGCTGGGCAAGCTCAAGCTCTGCCATTTTCTTCTTATTACGTTCAAGGAAGATTGCACCCACAATCAGCAGAACAAGTCGGAGGCCAAGCGGTCTTAGGAAGA
>JAZQBH010000150.1:0-2735 GCA_045545655.1 Oscillospiraceae bacterium | reverse complement strand
TTTAATGTTATAATGTATACTGAGAATTGTTTACTTGAAATTTGCAGACAATTCATATTAAAAAACATACTTATTTAATTAAGGTGATTTTATGAAAATTTCAACCAAGGGGCGGTATGCCCTCAGAATGATGATAGACCTTGCCATACACCGGAATTGCAAGGTAGTTGCTTTAAAGGATATCGCCGAGCGGCAGAATATTTCAAAAAAGTATCTTGAACAGATTGTTCCGCTGCTGAACCGTGCGGAGCTTCTACACACCGTTAGGGGGTATCAGGGCGGTTATGCTCTTTCAAAGTCCCCTGAGGAATACACTGTCCGTGAGATACTCAGCGTAACCGAAGGCAGTCTTGCCCCTGTTGCGTGTGTGCAGTCAACAAACGACTGCGACAGACGAGGCGGCTGTCCCACACTACATATATGGGAAGGACTTAACAAGGTGATAAACGATTACCTTGATTCGATAACGCTTGCAGACCTTGTTGCCGACATTGAAAGCGACTGTAACGATTGCAACAACACTGAAAAGGAGACTGAAAAATGATTAAGGATATTCAGGAACAGATTTTAAAACTCAAAAAGGAAAAGGACGTATGTATCCTTGCGCACTGCTATCAGACGCACGACATTCTTGAAATTGCAGATTTCGTGGGCGACAGCTTCGGACTTGCACAGCAGGCACAGAAGACCTCCGCTAAGAACGTAATGATGTGCGGAGTCCGCTTTATGGCTGAAACCGTAAAGATACTCTGTCCCGAAAAGAAGGTGCTTCTTCCTGAGCCTGACGCAGGCTGTCCTATGGCAGAGCAGCTTGACGTTGAAGCGCTGACAAAGCTTAAGGAACAGTATCCCGAGCATACCGTAGTTGCGTACATAAACACAACAGCCGCACTTAAAACGCTTTGTGATGTGTGCGTTACCTCAAGCTCTGCTCCAAGAATTATCAAAAACCTTGAGTCCGATAAAATCCTGTTCATCCCTGACAGGAACTTAGGCTCATATATTGCGGCGCAATGTCCCGAAAAGGAGATAGTAACCGTTCACGGCTGCTGCCCTACTCACGCAAAGTTTACTGTAAAGGACGTTGAAAAGGCAAAAGCCGCTCACCCGAATGCTCTGCTGCTTGTTCACCCCGAATGCACCGCAGAAGTTGTAAAACTTGCAGACTACATCGGCTCTACAACCGAGATTATGAGCTTCGCAATGAACTCATCTGAAAAGGAGTTCATCATCGGCACGGAGAACAGCATTGTTCAACACCTCGGAATTGATTGTCCCGAAAAGCGTTTTTATCCGCTGTCAAAGGATTTCATCTGTCACAATATGCAGCTTACGAGAATTGCAAGCGTGCTTCACTGTCTGAACGGCGGGGGTGAGGAAATTGTAATGGATGAGCAGACACGTCTTCTTGCAAAGAAGTCTATCGACAAGATGCTGGAGCTTGGCGGCTGATATGAGCAATACCGCAAACAGAAACGTTCTTGTAGCAATGAGCGGCGGCGTGGACAGCTCTGTTGCCGCTATGCTGATGATAAACAACGGCTGGAACTGCGTAGGCGCAACAATGAAGCTGCTTGAATCCGCAAACGAATATAAGGACGCTGAAGCCGTGTGCCGTCAGCTGGGGATACCCTTTCACGTTTTTGATTTTGTTGACGAGTTTTGCACAAACGTTATTGCTCCATTCGTGAAGTCCTACGAAATCGGTGAAACCCCCAACCCCTGCATAGACTGCAACCGCTCCCTTAAATTCGGTGAGCTTTTTCAGAAAGCAAAAGAGCTTGGTTGTGATTACATCGCAACAGGTCACTATGCACGTATCGTACAGGACGAACGCACAGGTAGATTCCTTCTGAAAAAGGCGGCTAACGCTGCTAAGGACCAGAGTTATTTCCTCTATCAGCTTTCGCAGGAGGTTCTGGCACATACGGTTTTTCCGCTCGGTGAGTTTTCTGATAAAGCTGAAATCCGTGAAACAGCAAGGCTGAACAATCTCCCGACCGCCTCAAAAAGCGACAGTCAGGATATCTGCTTTATCAAGGACGGCGACTATACGCAGTTTTTACGGCAGTTTACTGGTAAAGTCTACCCTGACGGAGATTTCATCAGCGCTGACGGAAAGATATTCGGCAGACACAACGGAATTATCAACTACACCGTTGGTCAGCGGAAGGGCTTGGGCATTGCGTGGAGCGAGCCGCTGTACGTGTGCAGTAAGAACGCCGCAAACAACACCGTAACGCTCGGCACTGCTGACGAACTGTGCTGTGACAGCCTTACCGCACACTTGTTCAACTGGATTGCTTTTGAAAATCCGCCTGAAACGCCCGTTGAGGCTATGGCCCGCACACGCTGTCACGGGAAGGAAGTGCCTGTTACGGCAACCGCCAACAGCGATGGCACTGTAACCGTGCAGTTTTCCGAGCCGCAGAGAGCAACCTCCCCAGGACAGTCGATTGTCCTCTATGACAGCGACATCGTCATAGGCGGAGGAATAATTGCATAAACAAAACAACCGCCCTGCATCAGGAACAAATCCCGTGCAGGGCGGTTTTCTTAAATTTAGTGTATTCTGTAAAGCAAAAAACCGCCCACTATTGCGGACGGCCTTTGTATGTCTATTGGAGCTGTTAATCAGAGTCGAACTGATGACCTCATCCTTACCAAGGATGTGCTCTACCAACTGAGCTATAACAGCACCTCAACGACTATATTATTATATCATAATCATCTGT
>JAZQBH010000149.1:0-5165 GCA_045545655.1 Oscillospiraceae bacterium | reverse complement strand
ACTCGACACACTGGATGTACTAGATTGAGAAGACACAGGAAGTTCAATTATTCCGTTGTATTCTGAAGATGAAGAGCTCTCCCCCTGTGACGGCGAAGAAATACCTCCCACATCTATTACGTTCATCGGATTATCCTTAGTTGCCGAATTTGCTGAATCAGAACAGCCGCTCAGCACAAGGACAGCCGATAACAAAAATGCTGAAACTTTATATTTCATTTTATTTTCCCCATAATTCAAACGGCAGCCGCTGTTCTCTGACTTTATTAAATAGCGGTCAGCCAAAACATTTTTATATATTTACTCATTATATATTATATCACATCAGTTTGTTCAAGTCAACCCCCGAGAAGTAAAATATAGTTTTATAATACTTTTCAATCCTCATAAAACGAAATCAGCTTCGGGCAAAAAACCCGAAGCTGTTGTTTCATTCTTCCATCTGCTTTCCGAAATACATAGCCGCCGCCTGAACAAGTGCGGACTGCTCTGCGGTTGCTGTGTCGTTGCCATCGTCGCCGCTCAGCATAATAACAGCGCCGTTTACATCGCCCGACGCCATAATCGGCGAACAAGCAATTGCGTATCTGTCCACGCCCTCAATCGGGTTAAGACGCTTATCACTGCCATTCTTGAACGTGTAGTTCTTACGCTGTTCGATAAGGTCTTCAAGAGAGCCTGACACTCTACGCTCGATAATCTCCTTCTTGCTCATACCCGAAACTGCAATAACGTGGGCACGATCGCAGATTACCGCAGGACAGCCGCCTACCTTTGACAGTACGTCAGCATACTGCGAAGCCGCATTGCTGATTTCACCGACAGGCGAATACTTCTTGAATATAACCTCGCCGTCGGCGCCTGTGTATATTTCAAGCGAGTCACCCTCACGAATTCTCATAGTTCTGCGGATTTCCTTTGGTATTACAATTCTTCCCAAATCATCAATTCTACGGACAATTCCCGTTGCTTTCATATATTAAATTCCTCCGTTGCCTTTAAATTCAAAGACGGTTTCCAACTGCCGTCAGCAGATATTGTCCGCTATTTTTTGTATTATATTCATTTTTCGACACTCACTTTTTTCTTATTTTTTCGCAAACACCTCTTTACAACAAAATAAAATAATGCTATAATAATAAAAGCTTAACAGCAATTTTTTACAGATTTCGAACACAATTCAAATATTCTTATACGGAGGAAAATAATGCAGGGACAAAAGCAAAACAATCCTAAACGCAGACCATCGGGGAAAAGACCGTCTGACAAAACCCCGAAGTCAGTGATTATTATATACATTATTATGGCGGTAATCATTTTAGCAATATGCGTGGTGGTGTTTGTGTTCACATTGAAAAAAACAGGCGACATCAATTATTCAGTACCCACTGAATCATCACAGACAAGCTCCTCAGTGCAGTCGGAAAACAGTCAGTCTGAATCATCACAGCCGTCGCAACCTGAAGATAGCTCATCTTCATCTGAAGTGCAGTCACATCAAAGTCAGCTTGCGTCATCGGTGCAGTCAAGCGAAAACGTTCCCATATCATCGTCAGTGCAGAGTTCGAGTAAACCTGCACCACAGTCCGTTGTTTCAACGCAGAGTTCATCTGAAAAACCGCCTGTTCAGGAACCCGTTTCAACTTCCGAACTTTCACTGCTGGGTGCAAATCTGGTATATGTTGGCGAAAGCTTTACTTACAGCTACAGAAGTCCGGTTACGCCTGCAAAATTCCCTGAAATCGGCTGGGAATGCATCGGCGACAGCGGAATAATCGCTCAGAACGGCAAATTCACTGCTACCAAGAAAGGCGAGGTTACGCTTATAGTCACAGATTACGCAAACAACATAAGCGGAAAACTGCTTGTTCACGTGGTAGAAAGTGCTGATGATGTGGATTTTATCCCTATGGTGAACAACATTCCCGTGGTGAACAAAACCTATCCTCTCCCCTCTGACTACAATCCTCAGGGACTTACTGCTGAAACAAACGCCGCATTCAATCGTCTTGTAAAGGGCGCTGCCGCAGACGGCATAAACATCTATATGATATCGGGCTTCCGCTCTTACAAAAAGCAGCAATCCACATATCTTGGCTGGTGCAATAAATACGGCACTGAACAGGCTGACAGAATTTCAGCAAGAGCAGGACACTCGGAACATCAGCTTGGAATGGCAATCGACGTAAACTCGCTTTACGAGGAATTTGAAAACACACCCGAAGGCAAATGGCTTGCCGCTCATTGCTGGGAATACGGCTTTATTATCCGCTATCCCAAGGGCAAGGAGAGCGTGACGGGCTATTCCTACGAGCCGTGGCATATCCGCTATCTAGGAAAAGACCTCGCAAAATCCGTAACTGAAAGCGGACTTTCACTTGAAGAATACCTCGGAATAGACTCACGATACCGTTAAACAGGAGGCTTTATGGAATACAAGTTTTATGGCGCTGATAACGCTTATTCAAAGCCGATAAACCCCGATTTTAAGGAAATCAACTCACCGAGGGAGCTTTACTCAATACTGTCAGAATTGTGGTGTGCTGATACCTGTGCGCCACGTATGCGTGAAAAATGGTCACCTGACAACATCACGCTCGGTCAATGCTCGATAACGGCGTTTCTCGTACAGGATATTTTCGGCGGCAGAGTATTCGGCATTCCCCGTGAAAACGGCAGAAACTTCCACTGCTATAACGTCACTGACGACAGCGTGTTTGACCTCACCAGCGAGCAATTCGGCGATGAAAAGCTGATTTACGAAAACAACCCCGAACAGTTCAGAGAAGTGCATTTCGCAAAGGAAGAAAAACGTCTGCGTTATGAGATGTTAAAGCAAATGCTTATCGACTATCTCCGACAGAAAAAAGCAGACTGATACCAAAAATAAAGGGTAACGAGTTACATCTCGTTACCCTTGTTTTTACGATTTTGGCTGTTTTTCTGAAAGAACACGCTTTGAACATCTGAAGTAGAACGCAAGCGAAATCAACATTGCAATCACCCAGCCCACAGGCCACGACAGCCATATTCCGTCTGAGCCGAAGTGCTGTTTCAGAACAAAAGCAAAGGCCACACGCAAGATAAGGTCGCTGAATGTGGTTATCATAAACTCACGAACACGACCCATTCCACGCAAAACACCGTCTGCCGCAAGCTTTACACAAACACTCAGAAAGAACGGCGACACTATACTCAGAAAGCTTACGCCTGCCTTTGCCGCGGCAATGTTGTTTGCGTCCTCGCTATCCATAAATATGTAAATCAGCTTTTCAGATAAGAGAACATAACATATTGCAAATGTCGCCGCAATGCAAAGTGAGAATATCAGACCTGTCTTGAAGCCCTTTTTAATTCGATGATATTCCCCTGCCCCGACATTCTGTGCAGTAAAGCTTGAAATAGAGCTGCCTACCGTTGAAAAAGATGTTACCGCAAACGTGTTCAGCTTGATTGCCGAAGAATAGCCCGCCATTACGTCCAGTCCACAGCTGTTCACCATTCCCTGAACAAAAAGCTGACCTACCGACACAAAGCTCTGCTGAAGAATACTCGGCACAGAGATATATGCGATTTTCTTTAACATTCTCCATTCAAAAAGAGGGGCTTTGTCGCTCTTTATCTTTGCTATCTTCCGTATAAGCACAATAAAGGCAAGCACCGAGCATATTCCCTGACAGATGAAAGTCGCCCACGCAGTTCCTGCTACACCCATTCTGAAAACTGCAACGAAAAGCAAGTCCAGAGCAATGTTTCCAAGCGACGAAGCAATCAGAAAATAAAGCGGAGTACTGCTGTCGCCGAGTGCCGAGAATATACCAGTGCAGATATTATACATAAACAGGAACACAAGTCCGAAAACATAAATATCAAGGTAGCCCTGTGCGTCGCCCATAACTGCGACATCTGTTTTGAGAAGCTCAAGAAACAATCCACTCGTGAGCAGTCCGACAGCCGTAAGCACAACCGCAAGAACAAGCGTTGAAATCATTGACGTGAACACCGCCGATTTCATTCCCTTATAATCCTTTGCGCCGAACAGTGTTGAAATTACAACCGAACAGCCTATATTCATTCCTGTACCGATTGCAAGAAAAATCATCGTTATCGGATAAGACGCTCCGATTGCCGCAATTGCGTCCTTGTTGATAAACTGACCTGCAATTACGCTGTCTGCTATATTATACATCTGCTGAAACACAACGCTTACCAACAGCGGAAGCGAGTATTTCAGCAAAATAGGAGCAACCGCTCCTTTAGTCATATCTTTAACCATTTGTATCCCCCCGATTTTCAGACCAAAAGATATTTTAGCACTTTTAGCAAGCGTTGTCAATAGCAATATTACACAATACTTGTATTGACACAGGCTGAGAAAAATGGTATAATACCAGTATATTCCTACTACAGGAGGGGCTATGCAGATACGATATATCCACGAGCCGACAGACCTGCAATGCGGTCAGGCGGTTCTCGCAATGGTTACTGAAAATACCGCAGAATATGTCTGTTCGTTTCTGAATAATGAGCGTGAAACCAATCTTCGGGAGATGAAGTTTTTTCTCGCTGAACACGGAATATCCCTCTCCGCTGAACGCAGACAAGCTCACGCAAAATCCGACTTACCCTCGCTTGCATTGTTGAGTCTTGAAACTCCCCGTTGCTGGCATTGGTCACTGTACTGTGATGGTATATTCTACGACCCTGAGCACGGCGTTCTTGACGATTTTCCACAATGCAACAGAAAATATTATTGGGAAATAATCCACAACTGAAAGGTAACTGACTTATGGTAAAAGAGATAATCCACGACACGTTTTTTCTTCAGATAAAATCCCAGCCTGCCGCCGAGGAGGATTTGCAGACGGCGGCTGACCTTCGTGAAACGCTAGCGGCGCACACCGAAGAATGCGTTGGTATGGCGGCGAATATGATAGGCGTATCCAAACGGATAATAGCCTTTAACGACAACGGAAAAATCGAAACAATGCTAAACCCTGAGATTATAAAATTCTCTGACCCTTATGAAACTGAGGAGGGCTGTCTGTCGCTTACTGGCACACGCAAAACCAAGCGCTACAAGAGCATAAAAGTCCGCTTTCAGAATGAGAAAATGCAAATCCGCATAAAAACCTATACTGGCTGGACGGCTCAGATAATCCAAC
>JAZQBH010000148.1:0-7681 GCA_045545655.1 Oscillospiraceae bacterium | reverse complement strand
GCTATAGTCGGCGACGCTGAACCCGTATGGGCACAAATGATTGAGGACCATCGCCGTGGCGCGGTGAAAGCACGGGATGACGCTGTCCAGCCGTTGTGCCCTCAGCAGAGCGGGATTACACGCCGTGATATATTCGAGGGCAAGGGGTATCTTCCGATAACACTGCTTCAGTTTTCGAGAGGGTGCAGTCACAAGTGCAGCTTCTGTGCGTCCTCGGTGTATTTCAAGGCGCACCATTACTGCCGTCCTGTGGAGGACGTAATAAAGGAAATCAAGGCGCAGAAAAGAAAACTGCTCTTCTTCGTTGATGATAACATCGTATGCAATCGTGAAAAGGCAAAGGAGCTTTTCCGTGCACTTATACCGCTTAAAATACACTGGGTAAGTCAGGGAAGTATTGATATGCTGAACGACGAAGAGCTTATGACGCTTATGGTAAAGAGCGGCTGTCTTGGTTTGGTAATAGGGTTTGAGTCAATCAATCCCGAGTGTATTTCTCAGATGAACAAGGGCACGAACAAAAAGGGCTCGTCGGATATGTACAAGAACGAAATAGAGCAGCTCAGAAAATGGGGACTTCAGACGTGGGCGGCGTTTACTGTCGGTCACGACGGCGACACAATGGAATCCATCAAGGCAACCTGTGATTTCGCTATCAGAAACAAGTTCACGTTTGCCGCATTCAACATTCTTATGCCCTATCCCAACACTCCGCTGTACGAGAAAATGGAGCGTGAGGGTCGCCTGCTGTATGGCGGAAAATGGTGGCTTCACGAGGATTACCGCTTTAATTATTCAAGCATAGTACCCAAGAATATGACCCCCGACGAGCTTACTGAAATTTCCTTCAACTGCCGCAGCAGATTCAACAGCCCTATGTCTATTTTCAAGCGTGCGTTAGAGCCACGCACAAATATGCGTACTCCCTACAGATTTGCAACATATCTCATATACAATCCGCTTTTCAGAAAGGAAGTTTTCAAAAAGCAGGGTATGCGATTTGGCCTTAAATCAGAAAGCGAGGAGAACAATGCTTAAAGGAAAAATGCAGCCCATAAGCGAGTTTACAGAAGATGAAATTTCTGCTATGTATTCGCTGATGGCACAGTTTTATGACGACACCAGCGAGGCGGCATTCAGACGTGACTTCTCTGACAAGGATTACTGCCTTGTTCTCCGCCACGAAACCGATGGAATAGTAGGGTTTACAACGCAGAAGATAATGGAGCTTGACGTAAACGGCAAGAAGATACACGGCATATTTTCGGGCGACACCATTATCCACAAGGAGCATTGGGGCGACACTGAGCTTTTCAAGGTGTGGGCGAGATTCTGGTTTGACTTTGCAGAGAAATATGACGAATTCTACTGGTTCCTTATCTGCAAGGGATATAAGACATACCGCATAATGCCGCTGTTCTGGAGCGAGTTCTACCCGAATTACCGCTGTGAAACTCCGGCTTATGAGAAAAGCATAATAGACGCTTACGCGTCGCTGATTTATCCCGATGAATACGACAGCGAAAGCGGAGTGATTGTCTACAAGGGCGTTAAGGACAAGCTGAAAGGCGGCGTTGCCGATGTGGGCAGTCACGAAATGAAGAACAAGGATATCGCCTTTTTCTGCAAGGCTAATCCCGACCACGCAAAGGGCAACGACCTTGCCTGTCTTGCGAAAATTGACCGTTCAGCGCTGAAAGAACGTGCAAAGGGGATTCTTTTCAAATGAGTGTGCTGTGCCGATTGCTGAACGGAATATGCTGTCTGCTTTACCGAAAGGAACACCGCAGGTTTACTTCTCCGTGCAATGTGAAAGAGGTGCAGGAACGGTATTTGTTCAGTCTGCTTGAAAAGAACGCAGATACGGTCTACGGAAGAAAGCACGGTTTCGGGGAAATCAGAAGCTACGAGGATTTCGCACGTAAAGTTCCCTTGACGGTTTACGAGGACTACGAACCATACATATCCGCAATGGCAGAGGGCGAAACAAACGTCCTCACAGCTGAAAGGGTAAAGCTGTTTGAGCTTACAAGCGGCTCTTCGGGCGGAAAGAAGATGATTTCCTACACGCAGTCGCTGAAGAACGAATTTCAGCGTGGAATAAAGCCGTGGCTGTACGACATTTACATGGGAATAGAGGGCGTCCGTGAAGGAAAAAGCTACTGGTCAATCACGCCTGTAACTGCTGGAAAAACCTTTACAAAATCGGGCATTCCCATAGGCTTTGAGGAGGACGCAGAGTATTTCGGATTTATCGAGCAAGCCATAATGAAACGGCTTTTCGCCGTTGACGGCAGTGTGAAATTCTCCGATGATATTCAGAAATTCTATTTCGACACCGCCGCACAGCTTATCAACTGCAAGGACCTTACACTCATTTCCGTATGGAATCCCACTTTTCTGACTATACTCTGCGACCATATCCGCAGTAATTCCGAGAGGCTTGCGTTAACGCTTCCCGAAAAGCGCCGCAGTGATTTTCTCAGGGCGGCGGAAGAAAGCCGCTTTGACAGGATATTTCCACGCCTCAGAATAATAAGCTGTTGGGCAGACGGCAGTGCCGCCGATTATGTCGGCGAAATCCGCAAGCGTTTTCCCGATGTGCTGATACAGCCGAAAGGTCTGCTTGCAACGGAATGCTTTACTTCGTTTCCGCTTTGCAATGAAACGGGCAGCAGACTGAGCGTATATTCGCACTTTTTTGAATTCCGCAGTTTTACGGATGGCACTATCGTAACTGCCGACAGACTTCAGAAGGGCGAGTACGAGGTTATCGTCACCACGGGCGGCGGATTTTACAGGTATTGCATAGGCGACGTTATAGAGGTGCTTGAGGTTTTTGAAAACGCACCTCCGCTGATAAAATTTCTCAGGAGAAGCGGCATTTCAAGCGACCTTTTCGGCGAAAAGCTGACGGAGGATTTCGTGAGAAATGTCTGCACCTCGCTTGTCGGCTCACAGGATTTCTGTCTGCTTGCGCCTGAGGGTAACGGCTATTGCCTATACACCTCCTGCCGTGAAATCTCGGCTGATATGCTTGACAATGCCTTGCGTGAAAGCTATCACTATAACTACTGCCGTCAGCTGGGACAGCTTGCAAAGGCAAAGGTAACTGTTGTCTGCGGCAATCCTGCTGATGTATATATAAATCGGCTTTGTGCGGAGGGTATGCGGATAGGCGACATCAAGCCTGCATATCTCAGCAAAAAAACCGACTGGAACAGATATTTTGAAATTGAAAGGACGGAATAACTATGCTGAAAATAGCATTACTTGCCCCCGCGGGTGCAATGCACCGTTATTCGGGTAGCTTTGGAAAATCGCTTCACTATGCGCCACTTACGCTTACTACTCTTGCCTCGCTTATCCCCGAGGACGTGGAAGCCGAGGTGCGGATATACGACGAAACCGCCGAGAAAATTCCGCTTGAAATAGACGCAGAGCTTATCGGAATTACCTGTATAACAGGCACTGCGCCCAGATGCTATGCGTATGCGGATTATTTCAGAAAAAGAGGAAAGACCGTAGCGATAGGCGGCGTGCATCCGTCTATGCTGCCGAATGAGGCAGCTGAACACGCTGATGTGGTTTTCACAGGCTTTTCAGAGCAGACCTTTCCGCAGTTTATCCACGATTATGTAAAAGGCGAGCATAAGAAATTCTATCATCAGAATGCCGATTTCACAATCGAAGGAAAGCCTATTCCAAGACGTGAACTGCTTAAATCAAACCGCTATATCACCACAAAAACCGTTGAGGCAATCCGTGGCTGCTGCCATACCTGCAGTTTCTGCGCATATCCTGCGGCATTCGGCAAGCCCGTGTATAAACGTCCTGTGAAGGAGGTTATTGCGGAAATCGAGGCGCTCAACACAAAGCACGTTCTGTTCCCCGATGTAAACCTGATTACCGACAGAGCCTATGCTCTGGAGCTTTTCAATGCGATGATTCCGCTGAAAGTGATATGGATGGGACTTGTAACCTCGTCTGTCGGCATTGACGACGAGCTTATGACAGTGTTCAGAAAAAGCGGCTGCCGTGGTCTGCTGATAGGATTTGAGTCCATCACACAGGAGTCACAGCAGTACATACACAAGGGCGTAAACAAGGTTGACAGCTATGTTACGCTTATGGAAAAGCTCCACGACAATGGCATACTCGTTCAGGGCTGCTTTGCATTCGGCGGCGACGAGGAGGACGAAAGCGTGTTCGACCGCACAGTGGAAATGATAATCAAGGCAAAAATCGACCTGCCGAGATATTCAATCCTCACCCCCTTCCCGCAGACGGCTTATTACAGACAGCTTGAACAGGAGGGCCGCATTATCGAAAGAAACTGGGCAATGTATGATGTTCAGCACTGCGTTTTCCAGCCAAAGCTTATGACCGTGGAACAGCTTGTTGAAGGTACTGACCGTGCATGGAGAGCAACCTACTCCAACTCAAACATCTTCAAAAGACTTGCTCCGTTCACACATAGTCCGTGGCTGGCGTTTCCGCTTAACTGGGGCTACAAGGGCTATGCGGACAAGTGGCACAAGTTTACCCGTGAGGTAATGTGCGACAATTCAGATATTCCGATTATTTAATCCGAGGGGATATATTTATGAAAATAACATTTATTCTTCCTGCCATCGGCAAGAAACCTGATAAAAAATATATCGGCACGTGGAAAATGGAACCACTGACGATTGCGGTGCTGAAAGCCCTTACTCCTGCCAATATTGAAACCGAGTTCTTCGACGACCGTGTTGAACTGATTGATTACAACACCCACACCGACCTTGTGTGTATTACGGTTGAATCATACACGGCTAAAAGAAGCTACGCAATTGCGCAGAAATTCCGTGAGAGGGGTATTCCTGTTGTAATGGGCGGCTATCACGTCACGCTTTGTCCTGAGGAGGCTGTTCTGTTCTGCAACAGCGTTATTGTCGGCAATGCCGAAACCGTATGGACTCAGATGCTTGAGGACGCAAAATCCAACAACCTGAAGAAAACCTATTACGGCGGCGTGGGAGAATACGTTATTCAGCCCGACAAGAGCATTTTCAAGGGCAAGAAGTATGTCCCTGTATCGCTTGTTGAAACGGGCAGAGGCTGCTGCCACAGCTGCGATTTCTGCTCCATATCGAAATTCTACTGCAGCAAATACTACAGCCGTGACCACAGCCTTATCATCGACGATATAAAGAAATCCACCCACAAGTATACATTCCTTGTTGACGACAACCTTGTTGCTGACAAGGGAAATGCAATGAGGCTGTTTGAGGAAATTACTCCGCTTAAAATCAAGTGGGCAGGTCAGGGAACATTGTCAATGGCAAAGGACGAAAACCTTCTCAGGACGATGAAAAAGAGTGGCTGTGAGATAATTCTCATCGGCTTTGAGAGCCTTAACAAGGCAAATCTTGAGCAGATGAACAAGTCGTTCAACTATGCCCTCGGCGAGCGTGACGAGCTTGTAAAGCGTATCCACGACGCTGGCATCGGAATTTACGCAACCTTTGTTTTCGGCTATGACAACGACGACGAACGCACCATCAACGACGCCCTTGAATTTGCGAAAAAGCACAATTTCTACACCGCCGCTTTCAATCATCTTCTGCCGTTTCCGAATACTCCGCTCTACGACAGGCTGAAGGCGGATAACCGCCTTATCTACGATAAGTGGTGGCTTGCTGACGGCTACAACTACGGCGAGCTTGCATTCCAGCCGAAGCTGGTGTCTGCTGAAAAAATGAGCAAGCTCTGCCGTGACGCAAGAAAAGAGTTCTCCTCCACAAAAACGGTGCTGAGCAGAGGCTTTGCCTCGCTTGGAAGAACAAGTCCGCTGATGTGGGGATTGTTCTGGGGAATGAACCTCCGTCTTGGTGAGGAAATTGACCAGAAAATGAACGTTCCGATAGGAGAGAACCTTGATGAACTTCCAAAATGACAAGTACACGCTGAAGTTCGCCGACACGTCCGATAACGACGGTATCTGTGAGATATTTGAAAGCGGCGGATTCAGCGGCGGAATAAGCGTGCAGTATCTGAGGGGGAAAGCTCCGTATGAGTCATTCTCCGCAGACGGCGACATCAACAGGATTATGGTAATCACCGACAACACCAACGGCAGAACTGCCGCGGTGGGCGGTGCGGTGGTAAGGCTTGAATACGTAAACGGCAAAAAGGAAAAGTGCGCCTATCTCACAGGACTAAAAATTCACCCCGATTACCGCCGCAAGATATCGTTTATTGCAAAGGCGTATTCATTTCTACACAGCGGAATTTCGGATTGCCACTACTGCTACACCACTATCCTCGATGATAACACGGACGCCATTTCACTGCTTGAAAAGCGGCACAAAAATATGCCCGAATACAAGTATCTCGGGCATTATACAACTTATTGCTTTCACGGCGGAAAGAAAATCATTCCCGTTGAGATTGACAATACCGACGGACTTGAAAAGCTGATGAACGAGCATTTTTCGGCTATGAGCTTTGTTCCGTGCAGTGCTGATTATAAAGGTTTCGGCGAAAAGAAGTTCTATTCATACCGTGAAAACGGCGAAATCAAAGCGTGCTGCTTTATCGGAAATCAGCAAGCTACAAAGCAGTACAGAATGTGCTCTTATGGCGGAGTATACAGGCTTGCTTCAAAGCTGCCGACAAAGCTTTTCGGTTATCCCGAATTTCCTCGGGCTGACAGTATCATCAATCACGGGGTAGTGTCGTACCTCTACGTGAAGGATAACGACCCTAAGCTGTGTTCGGCTTTTCTGCGGTCAGCGGCGGCTGAAACAGATTTTTCGCTGCTTTTGTGGGGCGGCTTTGAGAACAACCCTCTCTGTGCGGCTATGAATAAGCTGAAAGCCGTTCACTATGGCAGCAGACTTTACTCGGTTATCTGGAATGATGAAAACAACAGCGACATTTCAGGTGTAATCGGCGTAGAGGCGGCTTTGCTTTGATTTGAAACGCTGTACTCAATTGGGGTTTAAGCCTATATCCCTCGTAGTACCGCGCGGTTATCCGATTGATTAAAGGAGATTTTTCGAATGAAAATAGACTATGTTTCAAAAATAATAGATTGCTGTCGGAAACGGGAAGAAGTTTTATTAAATGATGAGCCTATGGGTAAATATAACAGGTATTTTGACCAAATGAGAAAATATGCACATAAGCTGATTGATGAAGACCGACAAGAAGAATTGTTGCCATATCTAGAAAGTGATAGTATATCAATACAACGTGACATTGCGGGATTATTGTTTAATTCTTATCCTGATAAATGCAGAGAAGTATTGTTCAGGATAAGCAAAATGTCAGTACAAACAGGTTTGCCAAAGCATTTAATCGGTGTTAGTGTATCAGCGGCTATGGCGTTAGATATTGGTATCCCCAAAGATTATCCTTAATATGAAACTATTTGCCCGTGATTGACTGATATAGAAATACTGAAAAATCCCTCGCCGCTAGCCCGATAGTCATATAGAAGTTTTTGCATTGCTTATGGCATTGACAATTGATGGTATGTATGCTATAATCTATTTGATAAATAAGAATTTGACAAGGAGGAAAACAAGATGAAATGTCCATATTGTGGTAATGAGATGGAAGAAGGAGCTGTAATTTCCAAAATGGTTCTTCAGTGGATGAAAAAGGGTGAAAAAAATGGACAACTTTTGAGTTG
>JAZQBH010000147.1:0-6251 GCA_045545655.1 Oscillospiraceae bacterium | reverse complement strand
TAAAAGGCTTTATACCTTTTATTTTACACCCAAAAATAAAATTTGTCAAGCACAAAAGCGGCTTTCGTGTAACCGAAAGCCGCTCGAATTATTAAAGTAGGGATTATCTTCTCACTGCGCCGAGCTTTTCAGCAAGAGCGGAAACTACTGCGTCAGTTTCCTTGTCAGCTGTTTCGTCGGTGATGTCAGCGGAGCTGTCAGCATAGGTTACGGTGAACGCAAGGCTCTTCTTGCCCTCGCCCAGCTTGTCGCTTTCGTAGAAGTCAAGCAGTTCAACCTTTGCCGCAAGCTTGCTGGAAGCCTTGATGATATCTTCAATCTCGCCGCACTGAGTTTTCTTGTCAACGATAAGCGAAATGTCACGTGTAAGCTTTGCAAAGCCGCTGTCGGGAACATATCTGATGTCACGCTTGAACAGGTCTGCAAGCTCGGAGTAGTTGAGCTCTGCAAGAATGATGTTAAGTCCCGATTTCTTACCCTCTGCGATGTTGAGGTTTTCGATAATCTCGTAACGGAGCTTGCCCATTGTTCCCACAAGTCTGCCGTTGCAGAAGATGTTTGCGGAAATTCCGGGGTGCAGGTAGGTTGACGGCTCGGTCATCTTCTCAAAGCGGAATTCAAGTCCGTTTGCCATTGCGAATGCCTCAACGGTTTCCTTCACAGTGAAGAAATCCTCATCAGCACCGAACGCACCAAGGCAGAGGATTTTGCGTTCCTCGGGGGCTTCGGTAAGCGGCAATGACTTCGGCAGATAGATGTTTGCAAGCTCGAAGAATCTGCCCTTTTCACGTTCCATCTTGACGTTATCAGCGATAACGTTAATCATACACGGTGCCATAACGGTACGCATAATTGAAAGGTTGTCGGTGATGGGGTTGAGCAGTTCGATTACCTTTCTTTCAGCGGCGTCTTCGGGGAGCATAATCATATCCAGCTCACGCTTGGAGTACATTGCGAGCGTCTGAATTTCGTAGTAACCCTGTGTGCAGAGGAACTTCTTTGTGTTAAGCTCCTTGTTCTGGAGATACGAAAGACCGCCGTTTGTTACCTTTGAGCTGTCAAGGAAGGTGGGCACAACGTGCTCATAGCCGTATTCACGGATAACCTCCTCGGCGATATCCTGATAATTCTCAACGTCGCCTCTCCATCTAGGAATGGAGATTTCAAGAGCAGTGCCGTTATCCTTAACACCGAACATCAGGGACTTGAGAATGTCGCATACAATGTCCTTGGGCACTTCAATTCCGAGAACGCTGTTTATCTTCTCACAGGTCACGTTGATCACACGCTCGCCCTTGTCCTCGCCAGCTGTTACGTCAAAACGCTTGTTGCCGATTTTCGCAACGCCAAGCTGTTCGATAAGTGCAAGCGCTCTGTCCATACCCTTTTCAACGCCGTATTCGTCAACGCCCTTTTCAAAGCGGCCAGCGGCGTCTGTGTGCAGACCAAGCGCACGGGAGGTCTTACGCACGTTGTCACGGCGGAACTTAGCCGCCTCAAGGAGAATGTCAGCGGTTTCGGGCTTGATTTCGGAGTTGAGTCCGCCCATAATTCCCGCAAGACCCACGCCCTTTTCAGCATCGCAGATAAGCAGGTTGTCAGACTTCAGATTTCTTTCCTTTTCATCGAGAGTGGTAATCTTCTCGCCGTCCTTTGCACGACGTACAACAATGGACTTGCCCGCAAGTGTGGACAGGTCGTAAGCATGCATAGGCTGACCGATTTCAAGCAGAACGTAGTTTGTGATGTCAACGATAGCGTCAATAGACGCAAAGCCGCACACGGACAGTCTGCGCTTCATCCATACAGGGCTTTCAAAGTGCTGAACGTCCTTTATGAAGTGACCGAGATAGCGTGGGCAAAGGTCTTTATCCACGATATCAACCGAGATTTCAGAGGGAGTTTCCTCTGTTTCGGTGTAGGTGAAAACAGGCTCTTTAAGCGGCTTTCTGAGGAATGCCGCAACCTCTCTTGCAATACCCAGCACCGACTGACAATCGGGTCTGTTTGCGGTGATGGAAATATCGAACACATAGTCGTCAAGGCCGAGGTACTTTACGATGTCCTCGCCGACAGGAGCGTCCTCGGGGAGAATCATAATGCCGTCCACAGAAGCGCCCTTCTGCCAGTCCTCGCTCACTCCGAGTTCACCGCCGGAGCAGAGCATTCCGTAGGACATCATATCCTTCATCTTACGGGGAGCAATCTCCAGACCGTTGGGAAGCTTTGCGCCTACCACAGCCGCAGGCACTTTCGCACCCTTGAACACATTGTCCGCACCTGTGAGGATAAGGTTATCCTCGCCGTAGCTGCCGCAGTCAACGTGGCAGATGTGAAGGTGTGTGCCCTCGTACTTTTCAATGGATTTAACCTCGCCGACAACAACCTTTTCGATGTCCTTACCGAGATAAATGATTTCCTCAACCTCAAATCCTGCACCGAACAGCTTTTCAACCAGCTTGTCGGTAGGGATATCTATATCAACATATTCTTTCAGCCAACTCTGTAAAATCTTCATATCCGTTCCCCCTTATGCCTTGAACTGCGCCAAGAAATCAATGTCATTCTTGAACAGCATACCCATATTGGAAATGCCGTATTTCAGCATTGTGATACGCTCAATGCCGATACCGAATGCCAGTCCCGAATATTCGTCACTGTCAATGCCGCAGTTTTCGAGAACCTTCTTGTTTACCACGCCGCCGCCGAGAATTTCAATCCAGCCTGTGCCCTTGCACAGCGAGCAGCCAGCACCGTGGCACTGGAAACAGCTTACGTCAACCTCAACACTCGGCTCTGTGAACGGGAAGTATGTCGGACGAAGTCTTGTCTTTGTGCCGTCGCCGAACATCTCCTGAACGAAGCGGTCGAGCATACCCTGCAAATCGCACAGGGTAATACCCTTATCCACAACCAGACCTTCAAGCTGGCTGAACATAGGGGAGTGTGTAGCGTCGCTGTCAGAGCGGAACACCTTACCGGGAACAAGCACCTTGATAGGCGGCTTTTTGCTGTCCATAGTGCGGATCTGTCCAGGGGAAGTGTGAGTTCTCAGCAGTAAATCCTCTGTCAGCCAGAAGGTGTCCTGCATATCACGTGAGGGGTGATCCTTCAGCACGTTAAGGCGTGTGAAGTTGTGGTCGTCGTCCTCAATCTCAGGGCCTTCGTAAATCTCGAAGCCCATACCCGCAAACACGTCAATCATCTGCTGCTTGATAAGCGTAATCGGGTGGAGATTACCCTGCGGACGGCGGAGTGCAGGCATAGTAACGTCAACCGCCTCACGCTCATAGCGTGCGGCAAGTTCCATTTCCTTAATCTGTGCCTGTTTTTCATTATATAAATTCTGCGCCCACTCACGCACGTCGTTCACTGCCTTACCGAAAAGCGGCTTTTCTTCGGGGGAAACGTTCTTCATTTCCTTCATAAGTCCCGAGATAACGCCGGTTTTTCCGAGGTAGGTCTGCCAGAACTCAGACAGCTGAGCGGCGTCGCTTACTTCGCCGATTTTCTGCTTGATCTGCTCTTTGATTTCGCTGAAATCCTTCATATCCATACTCCTTTATAAAGCAAAAATACATACACAATTATTTTAGCACTATTTTCAATTTTTGTCAAGTAGCCCAGAGGAAAATGTGTGTTTCTTCCAGACCCGATAAAGCAAAACAGGAACGGTTTATTCAAGCCGTTCCTGTGAATTTTATTCCGACATCGTTTTCCAAAGCAGTCTGCTGCCGCTGAAAACGCATTCCATTTCGCCCTTTTCCACAAGCCACGAAAGGTAGCTTCTCGTGGTACTGCCGATAAGGGCATACTGCATAAGATAAAGCTTTATACCGAATTCTGCGAACACCCTTTCCAGCAGGTCGTCAATTGCAAGACCGTCCTTGCAGAAACGCTTTATGGTGTCTGCAACCTCGTAGATACAGGCGATATTGCGGTCAACCAAAGCGGTGATGTCGCTCTGTGGGACATCGTGCGAGGGTATGAACAGCTTGCCCTCAAGCGTTTTCAGCTTTTCAAGGGATTTCAGATGCTCAGCCACGTCATAGAGAAACGCAATCTTATACTTTTCGGTTGTCTGCTCGCTTACCGTGCCATCAGCGGTAAACCACACACCGTCAGACGTGCAGAATGCCGCCTGTGCAAAGTCGTGACCGTCAATATGCGTGAAGGTAAGCCCCTTCGGGAGAGCCTCCTCTGTAAGCAGTTCGCACTCGCACTGCGGCGACATCAGAAACTTTGAACGCAGTTCCTTCTGCGGATAGCCTCCATACAGCACCGAAGTCAGCAGATACGGATTGTTCACCACTGCCGCACACGCGCCAGGCGCATACACCGTACAGCCCGTGCGTTCACGCAATGTTGCACAGCCGCCTGTGTGGTCAGCGTGACCGTGCGTGCAGAACACCTTTTCAAGCGTCCAGCCACGCTCGTCTATATGCTTAAGTATCTTCTTGGCGGCGCTTTTGTCACTGCCGCCGTCGATAAGACAGCACTTTCCGTCATACTCGAATAGCCCGACATTTGTCGGGCTGTCGATGTAGTAGGTGTGCTCTCCCACTTGGTTCAAGTCGTACATAGTGTCATTCTCCCAAAAGTCGAATCAGTTATTTTTTTACTTCGTTTACAAGCTCTCTGCCGTTAAGATAATCGTCATAATTTTTGAGCGTAACCTCTGCGATATTGCGCAGTGCCTCGTCTGTCAGAAAAGCCTGATGTGATGTGATAATCACATTCGGACGGGAAACAAGCAGAGAAATAATTTCGTCTGTTACAATCTTGTCGGAATTATCCTGAAAGAACAAGCCGCCCTCTTCCTCGTAGACGTCCAGCGCCGCACCGCCTATACGCTTTTCGTTGAGCGCCGACAGCAGAGCCTCGCTGTCGATAAGCTGTCCGCGAGAGGTATTTACGATCAAAGCGGATTTCTTCATCAGTGCGATTGCGTCATCGTCGATGATATAGCGTGTTTCACGGGTGAGGGGGCAGTGCAGTGAGATTATGTCAGAGCGTGTGAAAAGCTCCTCACGGGAAACAAACTCAATATCACTGTTGCCCTTGTGGTGCGGGTCGTAGGCTATAACATTCATTCCGAAGCCCTTGCAGATGTCGATAAACACACTGCCTATTCTGCCTGTGCCGATAACGCCTGCGGTTTTTCCGTGCAGGTCAAAGCCTGTAAGTCCCACAAGGCTGAAGTTGAAATCCCTTGTGCGGATATACGCCCTCGGAATTTTGCGGTTAAGCGCAAGGATAAGTCCCATTGCGTGTTCAGCCACGGCATACGGCGAATACGCAGGCACTCTCAGCACCTTGATTTTCCCCTCAGCCGCCGACAGCGCTACGTTATTGAAACCAGCGCACCGCATCAGGATAACCTCAACGCCCTCTTCGGCGAGTGCGTTGATGGTTTTAGCGTTCAGCTCGTCATTCACGAAAGCACAGACCGCCCGACAACCCTCGGCGAGTTTAACATTCTCGTAGCGCAATCTGCCCTCAAAATAGCGGATTTCATAGCTTGTGTTGATTTTGTCAAACCATTCTCTGTCATAAGGCTTTGCGTCATAAAAAGCAATTTTCTCCATAAAACCTCCAAAGAGTTTTTATGGATATTATCTCACAAAAATCAATCGCTATTCAATGAATTGATATACTCTGGTATCGCCTTTTCAAAATTCACGCCGTAAAAGCGGCGGTCGGGGTCGGCGGCAGTGAGTGCAACCGATTTGTTGGTGAAATCCTCCGCTATATGCAGTGCCTTTTCAAAGCTCTTTCCGTTGACTATCGCCGCAAGTGTTGCAGAAGCAAATATGTCGCCCGTGCCCATCGGGTTTATGTCATACTTTTCAGAAAACGAGCGGAAAACCACTCCGCCCTTTTCCAGTGCCGCCCAGCCTATCTCGGAATTGTCAGCGGGATTGGAAATTCCCGTGATTACCGCTTTTTCTGCGCCAAGCTCAATCAGTCCGTACAGCATACTGTCAATTTCAGCTGTGTCGGGGAAATCGTGGTATTCCCGTCCGAGAAGGAGAAACGCCTCCGTGAGATTGGGGGTAATTATATCCGCCTCTGCACACAGCAGACGCATTTTTTCAGCGTAATCCTCGGTTATCTGAGCATACAGCTTTCCGTGGTCGCCCATAACAGGGTCAACCAGTACAACCGAATGTTTCTGCCTGAAATCGCTGATAAATTTCAATACATATTCAACCTGTGAGGAATTTGCAAGGTACGCAGAATAAATAGCG
>JAZQBH010000146.1:0-2841 GCA_045545655.1 Oscillospiraceae bacterium | reverse complement strand
GTTTACGTTCTTGCCCTCCTGAGTGGTCATCTGACGTTTCTGCATAGGAGAAACGCCGTCCTCAGGGTAGAAAACGCTGATGGATGTACCCTCAACGTCCTTGAAGCCCTCAAGCGCAGCCTTACCTGTGTCACCCGATGTAGCAACAAGAATTGAGATATGCTTGCCTGCCGCTTCCTTCTTTGCAGAAGTTGTAAGCAGATACGGCAGAATCTGAAGAGCCATATCCTTGAATGCACAGGTAGGACCGTGCCACAACTCAAGAATATACTTGCTGTCCTTCAGCTTAGAAATTTCTGCTATATTATCAGTATCGAAATTCTTTGTGTTGTAAGCGCTTTCAACACAGTGACGAAGCTCCTCAACTGAAAAATCAGTAAGAAAACGTGAGAATACCTCATACGCTCTGTCAACGTAGCTCTTATCGCAAAGTCCCATAATTTCAGCCTCAGAAAGCTGAGGAATACTTTCGGGAACAAACAATCCTCCCTCATCGGAAAGACCCTTTACGATTGCATAAGCACTTGATACACTCAGTGAAGAATTCCGTGTGCTTGCGTAGTTCATTTTACGCTCTTCCTTTCAAATCAATTTACTGTATAAATTCCATCTGCGGTGAATGCACCCTCGCAGATGTCAATTCTTACAATTTCGGGGATATTTCCACTTGTTATCCATACCTCTGCAACGTCATACCTGACCCATCTGTCGCAGGGATTTTCAGTAAGATAAGCGTCTGCCGTTCTTACAATTTTAACTTGTTTTTTATAATCGACAGCCTCAAGACCAGTAACCATACTGCCCATCTTGCGCGTCTTTACTTCCGTGAAAACTATGTAATCATCAACAATAGAAATAATGTCTATCTCGCCGACACGCTTGTGATAATTGCGTTCTATTATCTGATGTCCACGCTTCAGCAGTTCATCAACAACAGCGTCTTCACCCAATTTGCCCTTATACTGTTTCTCGTTCATTTCAGTATCTTTTTTAGAAAGCTTTTTCTGTGTATCGGGCAAGGACCGAATTCAAGGATGGCCGCACGGTGCGCAGCAGTTCCGTAGCCCTTATGCTTTGCAAAGCCATACTGCGGATATTTCTCCGATTGCTCTGTCATATAGCGGTCACGTGCAACCTTTGCAAGAATTGATGCCGCCGCAACTGCCTCAGATGTCGCATCGCCCTTATTGAGATTTTTCACAAACCCATCAATCTCAGGAAGAACGTCACCGTCAACGATTACAATATCAGCAACAGTGCCCAGTCCCTCATAGGCACGTTTCATAGCAAGCAGATTTGCAGAGAGAATATCGGTATCGTCGATTTCCTCTACACTTGCAGTTGCAATGCAGTATGCACTGGCTTTTTCGATAATCTGCGGATAAAGCAGCTCACGCTTCTTTTCCGTCAGCTTCTTGCTGTCGTTAAGCCCCTCGATAGGATTATCAGGGTCAAGAATGACAGCCGCCGCATAAACGTCACCAGCGAGAGGACCTCTGCCAGCCTCGTCTATTCCGCATACTATGCCATACAGCTCAGACACACGCTTGTCGTATTCCCTGAGCGACAACTCCTCAGCACCATCTATAACAAGCTGAGTTTGTGCACTTTTATGATGTTTGCTCATCATTCATCTCCGTTGGACTATCCAGAGTTATCCGTCCGATTTTACCGCCACGGAATTCATCAAGCAGTGTTATCGCCGCTCTTTCGGTATCAGGCTCGCCGCCTGAAATCAGCATTCCGCGTGCTTTTGCAATTTCTGTAAGAATATCGCCTTCGTCTGCTATCTTGTATCTTGCCTTAACAAGGTCATTGTACTCCCTGAGAAGCGTTTCACCAAGCGAACGTGCAAGCGCTTCAATATCCATAACCTCGTCTTTGATTGCACCTGTGAATGCCAGTCTTTCTGCCACAAGCTTATCATCAAACTTCGGCCAGAGAATACCAGGCATATCTAGCAGCTCTACATCCTTGTCAATCGAAACCCACTGTTTTCCACGTGTAACACCAGGTCTGTCGCCGACTTTTGTCTTTTTGGAATTAGCCATTCTGTTGATAAACGACGACTTACCCACATTCGGTATTCCGACAACCATAAGCCTTAACGCTTTGCCTATCATACCTCTTGCTTTTCTTCGCTGAATAAGCTCAGCAAGCAGTCGCTTCACAGACGGTAAGAATGTACCTATTCCCTTTCCGCTGCGGCAGTCACAGATTATAACGCTCATTCCCTGACTTTCAAAATACTTTTTCCACTGTGCTGTTGCTTTTTCGTCGGCAACATCACACTTGTTCATCAGGATAATGCGTGGTTTGGATCCACACAATTCGTCTACAATCGGATTTCTGCTGCTTCGTGGTATTCTGGCGTCAATCACCTCTACCACTGCATCGACCATCTTCAGGTCAGCCTCGATAAGCCGACGGGTTTTGGTCATATGCCCAGGAAACCATTGAATATCACTCATAAAAATTTAAATTCACTGATCGGTGAAAAGCGCACAATCGCTTTTCCCATTATCATACTTTCATCAACAAACCCTACATCAACAAGATTTCTGCTGTCATTGGATACGTTTCTGTTGTCGCCCATAAGGAAAACACAGTTTTCAGGAACAGTGTAGGTTACGCCGCTTTCCATCCATCCATACGAGCGAAGATGTGTCGGATCCTTGATATAATCTTCCTCAAGCAGAACGTCGTTACGGTAAACCTCACCGCTGTTGAAATCTATACGAACTGTGTCACCGCCAACCGCAATCACGCGCTTGATAATCGGCTCGCCCCACAGCCCTGTACCCTTGTTTTTCAGCTTATCAGCCTGTGCTACAACAATAT
>JAZQBH010000145.1:0-3739 GCA_045545655.1 Oscillospiraceae bacterium | reverse complement strand
ACGACATGGCTACGATCCGACTTCGATGCTGTCAGAGCCATAGCCGAAATGTTCGTCAGAATAATTATCAGTAAAAATCTTGCTAGTATTTTTGTTAAGATCAGCGGTAATAACGATACCGATATTGCACTTGATTTTGTTTGCAGTTTTCTGCATAATCGCCTCAAGCTGATCTTCCTCATAGCTTGTGAGGCAGTTGTCAAGGTCTTCAAGTACTATTTCATAAGAGCTGTCTGCATACGCATACACGGACATAAACGCCGAAACGCAGATAACTGCAAGCACTGCCACAAGCAGACAAGCTGTGCTTTTTATTTTCTTAAAGCATTCCACCACAAGCACCTCCGAACAGAAATACTGCAAGCCACAATCCAAGGAAAATTCCCGCTCCGAAGAAGAAGGACTTAATCTTGCTTACGGGCAATTCGCCGAACAGCACACCTGTCTGACCGTTCATTACAACAGCGTAATCCTTGCCCTTATATGTGTAGTTCAGGAACCATACAGGCAGCAGTGAATAAACATACTGCTGGCTGAGGTAATTTACATTCATATTGACAGATTCAAGACTGGTGTATTTCTTTGCCGCTTCCTTTCTTATCTCTGCCTCGGACGCACTCTTGATTCGCTCGTCTATACGCACAGCCGCTGTTGCCTTATCCACGTCATACTTTTCAGCCTTACAGCCCGAAAGGTAGCTCATAGAAAACGGCTTCAAGCCCGAATAGTTGAACGGCTCTATGCTTTCCATAAGGCTGTCGTCTATTCGCTTTGAACCGTCGCACGGCACACGGATAAATTCCATTTCTGCATATCGCTCAACGTGGAAAACCTTGGTGTGTGTATAACGTCTGTCGCCGCTTCTCCAGCTGCGGATTATCTTGCCGACTGCGGTCATTGACACGTCGCAATTGCCGCTTTTCAGCCAGTAAGGAACATACAGAGCGTCTATATTGTTGATGGTAGCCTCGCTGTTGAAATTCTTGGGCAGAAGGAATTTACCCTTGAGATACTTCTTGAAGTTCTCCTCCGCCTGTTCACGTGTAGTATAGAACGGGATAATCATATCAGGCTTGTAGTCGCCCGAAAGTCTGCCCGAAAGGATAACGGGCGTGTGGCAGAAGTGACAGCGTGTTGAGGCTGTAAGTCCGTCGCAGATTACGCCTGCGCCGCAGTTGGGACAGGTATAAAGCGCACTCTGTCCTGTAAACTCCTCCTGCTGCTGTTGCTCGTCTGTGAGAGCCTGCTCGTTGTTTTCGAGATTAAGCTCCTCGTTCTGAGTGAAAATCTTCTTTATTTCTTCGTCTGTAAATCTGCTGTCGCAGTAAAAACAGCGGAATTTTCCGCTTGAATTTTCGTACTCCAATGCCGCATTACAGTTCGGACATTGATACGTTACGGTATGTACTTTGTTATCCATTGTTCCTCCTTTTATAACAACCAACTGTTTACCTTTATATGTTTCAGAATTTCAGCTTGCATTCGGGAATAGGCTCATACCCAAGCTGTACAAGATACTCGTCGAGAAGCTGAATAAACATTGAAAGCCCCTTTTTCTCGTCCTTTTCAACCAAACGAATAGCGTTGAATATCCCATGCGGCTCTTTAAGCGCTTGTTTTCCGTGAAGCTTGGTGATAACGTAGTCAACAAACCCCTCGGGAACAAACACTCGCTCAGATTTCGCCCCTGTGTTGGACAGCGCCGTAATATAACCGAAGCTCATCGCCTCAAGCGAGGAAAGACCCACGCTATAACCGAGTGCAAGCCCCGGAAAACTCTTTACATAGCTGTAAATCTCACGCTCCTGCGGAGTGATGTCTTTGGGTTTTGAGTGCGTCATACTGTTATGCCTCCCAGCACCTTGCCGATACTGTCGTTTATCACAAGCTCGGCGTTGCTGTCTGCTGAAATTTCACTTTTATTGATAACCACAAGGTGCTTGCCCTTGAAATACCGCACAAACCCCGCCGCTGGGTATACTACAAGCGAAGTGCCACCGATAATCAGCGTGTCTGCATTGGATATTTCATAAACAGCATTGCGGATATCGTCGTCGTTGAGGTTTTCTTCATAAAGCACAACATCGGGCTTTATTCTGCCGCCGCATTCGCACAGCGGTATTCCCTTGCTTTCGGTCACCGCCGACAGCGGATAGAACTTTCCGCATTGTGTGCAGTTGTTGCGGTGAACACTGCCGTGAAGTTCGATTACTTTCTTACTTCCGGCCATCTGATGAAGTCCGTCTATATTCTGCGTAATAACCGCTGAAAGCTTTCCTGCCGCCTCAAGCTCAGCAAGCTTCAGATGAGCGGCATTCGGCTTTGCATCAGGGAAAATCATTCTGTCCCTGTAAAACCTGTAGAATTCTTCGGTGTTCCTCATATAGAACGAATGCGAAACTATCTGCTCGGGCGGATAGCTGTATTTCTGCGAATACAACCCGTCCTCACTGCGGAAATCGGGTATACCGCTTTCCGTGGAAACTCCAGCACCGCCGAAAAATACTATTCTGCTGCTGTCATCTATTATCTCCTGTAAGGTCATAGAAACCTCCGTTATACAATTCTGCCGTCTGAAATACGCACCAGTCGCTGAGCCTTTCTTGCGGTAGCCTCATTGTGCGTAATCATAATGATTGTCTTGCCCTTTTTGTTCAGGTCGCTGAGGATATCAAGCACCTCGTCACCCGAACGGCTGTCAAGATTGCCGCACGGTTCATCGGCGAGGATTATATCGGGGTCAGCGGCGATAGCCCTTGCAATCGCAACCCTTTGCTGCTGACCGCCCGACAACTCGCTGGGACGATGATTTGCACGTGCAGTAAGCTTTACGCTTTCAAGCGCCGACAGTGCGATTTCGTTTCTTTTCGCCTTTGGAACCCCCCTGTATACGAGTGGAAGTTCAACGTTTTCAACTGCCGTAAGCGTCGGCACAAGATTAAAACTCTGGAAAATAAAGCCTATCTTCTCGCTTCTTATTGAGGACAGCATATTATCCGACAACTCGGACACATTCACGCCGTCAAGGTAATATTCGCCGTCAGTAGGCACATCAAGACACCCGAGAATATTCATCAGCGTCGATTTGCCGGAACCCGACGTTCCTACAATCGTTACATATTCGCCGTTTGCTATATCCAGCGAAACTCCGTCAAGCGCACGGACTGTCTGTCCGCCGACTGTGTAATACTTCTGCAGGTTATTTGCTTTTATCGACATACTCATTCCCCCAAAAATAAATCTACCAAATATAGCTTATTTTTGGAAAATGCCGCCTGATTATTCGCCTATGCCTTCAATTATTGATATTATATATTCATATTCGGGAAAATCAGCTGATAGTCTGTTTCTGCATTTTGAGAGGAAATCCTCACGCAATTCGGGATGGTCCCTCATCTGCTGTTTTGCGCCCCACAAGTGAGTGAAATTCTCCTGTGGATAGAACAGCCTGTCCTTATCAAGCAGTGTTTTTACGGGCGTGTTGGTGTACTCTGCACACATCGCCACAATTCTCTGCTCAGCAAAGACCATATATTTAAGATAATCGTCACAGTCAACTGCAGACTTCATAAATGAAATCGCCTGTGACGTGTAAAACTCCTTGAAATCATTATCGGGAACATACAAAAAAGCCGTGTTCAGCGGAAGCACCTCCTCGCTGAAATCAGGCAGAATATGCCCCGAAGTCCTGAAAAAGGACAACGGCGGATAGATGTCGTCCGATATGTTTTCACGATGG
>JAZQBH010000144.1:0-4777 GCA_045545655.1 Oscillospiraceae bacterium | reverse complement strand
CGATTTATATCACAAATGGTTTTCAGTTCAAGGGAATAGTTAAGGGGTTTGACAATTACACTGTTATCCTTGATACCGACGGAAAGCAGAATCTGATTTACAAGCACGCGATTTCTACAATCACTCCGTTCAAGCCTGTGTCAATTCTTGACGCTTATGAAAAGGGCGAGGAGGAGTAAATGAACTCTGCTTGGACACGTGCGGTTATCGTAGTGCTGTCGCTTTTCGTGATACTGGTCTTTATCGGTCAGGTGTTTTTTACAAACCGTTCTGATGTGAAGGTTGAAACCGTGTATCAGTATGAGTTTGACGCTGAAATCCCTTTCGAGGGTGTGTTTATGCGTGAAGAAACTCTGATTTACGACTACACCAGCGGTGTTCTGGGGTATGAATGCAGCGATGGTTCAAAAGTAGGAAAAAGTACAGTGCTTGCACGTCGTTATAAAAGCCAGAATGACGTTCTCTACAGACGACAGATTGAATCGCTGAAGAAGCAGATAGAAGTTCTTCTTAGCGCTGAAGAGTTGATAGGAACTGATAATTCGCAGCTTGATGCGATTTCAGCTCAGATTAACGAAAGTCACTCGAAGATTATTTCTGAGATTATGAACGGTGACTATGAAGCGGCAGATGAAAGACAGAGCGAACTGCTTGAGGCAATGTGTAAGCGTGAGATTACTCTCAGAGAATCGACCGATTATTCGGCGAGAAAACAGGCGCTAAATTCTGAAATCAGCAGGCTTAATGCAATGCTTTCGGCTGATGTTGTGGATATAGAGGCTGATGGTGCAGGATACTTTGCAAGCCGTATTGATGGATATGAAGATGAAATCACTTTTTCTTCGGTCAGTGAAATGACAGGAGAAAAGATTGCGGAGATTATTGCAAGACCTGATAAAGCAAAGAATTCAGAGAATGTTATAGGAAAGCTTATTTCTGATTACAGATGGCGGATAGCCGCCGTACTTGACACTGACAATATGTTCGGTGTCAATCAGGGCGGAAAAGTTACGCTGAGACTTGGTTCTGAAACACGTCTGCTTGAAGCTGAGGTTGTTTCCGTAAAGCCGTGTGGCGATAACAAGGCTGTTTACATTTTCGAGTGTGACAGACTTGACGCTTCAGTAGTGCAGGGAAGAACAGCAAGGTTCAAGATAGTTGTCAACAGCTATGGCGGACTGCGTATTCCCAGAAGTGCCCTGAGATACAGCGAGGGCGGCGAATACGGAGTATACGCTATGCGCGGACAGAGCGTTGTATTCAAGAAGATTGACATAATTTACTGGGGCAACGATTACGTTATATGTGAACAGAATTCAGGCGATAAGTATCTGAAGCTATATGATGAAATCGTTGTTGAAGGCAAGGATTTGTACGATGGAAAGGTTGTTGTACGATAGCGATTCTGAGAAAATCCGTGAGAATTATCTCAGAATAATTGAAAATATAGAGAAGGCAAAAGCAGGTCGCACTGACGAAGTAAGACTTATGGCGGTGACAAAAACAGTTGCTGTTGAAAAAATAAATTACGCTATCGGGCTTGGCGTTGACCTTCTCGGAGAAAACAGGGTTCAGGAATTTCTGGACAAGCGTGAGGGCTACTCACAGGCTGAGGTTCACTTCATCGGCGGACTTCAGACAAACAAGGTAAAGTATATAATTGACAAGGTATCAATGATTCACTCGGTTGACAGTCTGCATCTTGCGGAGGAAATCAGTAAGAGGGCGGTCAATGCGGGGTGTGTGATGGATATACTCACTGAAATAAACATCGGTGAGGAGCAGACAAAAGGCGGAATTTCTGCTGGTGAAGCAAAGGATTTCTGCAGCAGAATAGCTGAATTGCCCGGTGTGCGGCTGAGGGGACTTATGACAATACCACCGCCAGGCTGCAGTGAGGGCGTGTTTGCTGATATGCAAGAGCTGTTCAGTTCTCTTAAATCGTCAGGAAATATAGATAAAATGCGATTTGATGTACTCTCTATGGGTATGTCGGGGGACTATGAAAAAGCAATAAAGTATGGCGCCACAATCATTCGGATAGGCTCAGGTCTGTTCGGAAAAAGAAATTATTTTTAATTGGGAGGAAATATGTTATGAAGGGAATTCTTAAGAACATCTTTGGCACAGGCGATGACAACGAGGGATTTGTTGATTACGAGGAAGAGGGCGGATACGATGTATCCTCTAACGCTGTAACTGAGGAAGAGGCTGACTATTCCGGCAGCTTTTCATCCATCAACAGCTTTGGCTCTTCTTCCAAGTCTGCAATCAGCATTCACACTGGTCAGCAGCCTAAAATTATGATTATGAAGCCTACAAGCTACGACGATGTAATCAATGAGGCAATTGCAAAGCTTCGTGAGGGAACAATCATTTTCCTCAACCTCAATGACCTCGACCAGGAACAGGGCACAAGAATTGTTGACTTTATGACAGGTGCTGCTGCAATGTGCGATGGCAGAATTGAGCGTGCTGATACTTGTTGCTATGCTGTTGCACCCAAGAACGTAGAGTGGGTTAATCTTTGATTGAAAACATATTGAAACGGCAGGCGTAACTTTTGAACTTTTTAAACGAGGAAGAACGTTATTTATTTGCGCATATCACCGACCTTGCTGTGCAAAGCAGAAGGTCGGGGGTTGTGCGTTTTTCCCGGTTTCTTAATGAGCGGGAACGTGTGGTGGCGTCAGGCGCAGCGCAGGCAGAGAACGCTATTCCTGTATTTTACGGCGGCTATGACGGTGCATCCCGCACTATGTGTAGTTTTTTCCAGGGAACCTATGCGCAGGATTATCCTCTAGGTGGGGATGATTCCGATGGTTCTGAGGGAATGACTAAGAAGGATTTATTTCCTGTATGCACCGTCACGTTTTCTTTCAGAAAAAGTGATAAACCTTCACACCGTGATTTCCTTGGGGCAATATTAGGCGCAGGATTGGAACGGTCGATGATTGGCGATATTCTGGTGGCAGATGATTATGCAGTTCTGTTCTGCACTGAAACTGCTGCTAAAATCGCTGAAGATATTATAAAAGTTGGAAAATTTGGTGTGAAACCGCAGAGAGGGCTTCCTTTTGGGTTGCCCGCACAGAAAACTGAGGTGTACGACAGAAGTGTGTCTTCACTGAGGTTGGACTGTGTTGTGGGTGCTTGTACAAATCTGTCAAGGGACAAATCCGCAGCTCTTATCAGATCTGGATTGGTAAGTGCGGATTTTTCTGTGTGTCAGAATGTAAGTGGTATTATAAGAGAAGGTGTGGTAATCTCGATAAGAGGTTACGGAAGATTTCGGTTGGCTGAAGTTTCCGGGGAAACTAAAAAGGGAAGACTTCGTGTGAAAATCGAGAAAAGTGTATGATGGGCGAATTGCGCTGTTTTTAAAGGAATGACGAGATAGAAATCGGGTTATTCCTTTAAAAACAGTTGATGGCACGTTTCCATCGGGGAATTTAATTTATTTTTGGAGGAAAAACCTATGAACGCAAAGGATATTGTTTCAAAAAGCTTTGGCAGAGAAACTCTCAATGGTTACAAGAGAGATGAAGTCGATGCTTTTATGCAGGAAATGTCTGATGAATTTGCTCAGCTTCAAAAGGAGAATGAAGAGCTTCAGAGCAAGCTTGAAGTTCTCGCTGACAAGATACGTGAGTATCGTGAAGAAGAAGACGCACTCAAGGACGCACTTCTTGTTGCTCAGAAGCAGGGTAATGCAATAGTTGCAGAGTCCAAGGCTTCGGCTGAAAAGCTGACCAAGGAAACCGCAGAGGCTGTTGCAAAGCAGCTGTCTGACGCTAAGGTAAAGAGCGAAAGACTTGTTAACGACGCTGATGAGTATTCCAAGAAGACCCGTCAGGAGGCTGAAGAAAAGGCTGCCAAGATTGTCGGCGACGCAAATGACAAGGCAGAGGAAATCCGCACACTGATGAACAGACAGCAGGAAATTCAGGAGAATATTCTGCAGGAAACAAGAAAAGAAGTTCTTGAATACAGATCCAAGATTCTCGCAGGTTACAAGGAGCACATTGCATTTATTGAAAGTCTGCCTGAAAAGTGTGAGAACGATTATGTAAAGCGTACTGCTGAGGAAGTTGAAAAGCGTGAAGCAGAGCGTAAAAAGCAGGAAGCACAGGCTCAGGCACAAGCTAAGGCTAACGCTCTGAAGGTAGCTCAGCAGAAGGAGAAGGAAAAGGAAGCAGCCCGCAAGGCTGCTGAAAAGGCTGCCGCAGAAGCAGCTGAAAAGGAAAACCAGAATAAAGAAGCTGCACCTGCAGTAGAAGAAAAAACAGCTGAAACTGACCCGTTCTTCAAATCGCCTGACAAGAATGTATCACGTCATAACGATTTGAAATTCGGCAAGAACAATGGAAAAAAATAAATAAAGGCATTTCTGTCCATAATGTGGAACGAAAAGACCTAATATAATCTGAGGAGATAGTTTTTATGGCAGTGGATTTAAACAACACGGTGAATTTGCCGCAGACGGAATTTCCGATGCGTGCTAATCTTCCCAAGAGAGAACCTGATATGCTCAGCAAGTGGGAAAGTGACCGTATTTATTACGCACTTTCTGAGAAGAATAAGGGTAAGCCCTCGTATGTTCTTCACGATGGCCCTCCTTATGCAAACGGTAATATACACCTTGGCACAGCGCTGAATAAGGTGCTTAAGGATATTATTGTAAAGTATAAGTCTATGACAGGCTTTAATGCGAATTTCGTGCCTGGCTGGGACTGTCACGGTCTGCCTATTGAGCTGAAGGCTATCAAGGAGCTTG
>JAZQBH010000143.1:0-6599 GCA_045545655.1 Oscillospiraceae bacterium | reverse complement strand
AGCCATACGGATTTGTTCTTCCTCAAGCAAGGAGAACATTTCCTTAGCTGATTTCTTACCGACGTACTCGTGTTCCACGATAATTCTCACAGACCTCTTTGTTTTCTTCTGTGATTTATTCTCATTCTCTACAGCGGCATTTGTTACACATACATTTCTAATCATAATCCTCTCTTTCTCTGTGAACACACAGGTCTGTAAATTTAACGGTCTTAGGCAGAGCCTATTTTTCAGGGGGTATGCGTTTTACAAGCAGATGTGCTTGCAAAAATTTTTGAGGGAGAGCCGAATAAAATGAGCAAACGGTGAAAGTGTACGGCACTTTCTCTGCTTGCTAATGATACCCCGAAAGAAAGTATACGGTACTTTCTGTGCTTGCTAAGCACAGTCAAAACGAAAGTATACGATACTTTCTATGGCTTGCTGAGCATACAAAATCAAGTGGTATCCTTATTCATAATTTCTTCGGCTCACTTAAAAGGGAGTTACCCCTCTGAAAATTTTTGCGGCGGCGAACAGCAAAAATCTATACTCCCTTCATAAGTACCTACAGAATTTCAGATTTTTTTAAGTCTGAAAACGTAGGCATCATAAAAGTTTGGAGAATATTTCAAACGGAAATATTGATACCCCTGCTTTGATTGTGCAATATGCAGATGATGAAAATATATGAGGGGTGCAATATCGCTCACTCCACTCGCCCTGAAACGGGGCGGGTGGTTTAAAAGGTATACCCTGAAACGGGGTATACCGAGGTTGCCCCAAAACAGAGCGTCCTTTTAAAAGTCAGACTGCAACTGCTGGGCACATTCCCATTTTGGGAATGTGTCTTGTGAGGTGGTGGATTACCACCTCGTCTATAGACGAAAGATCGGATTTCACGACCTTTGGATTTCAGCTTGGCGATGAATATTCCATAACTTCATACCCCCTTCGCTCATTGCCATTTTACGAGCGATTTTATCACCTGTTTTCAAAAAGTTTCATCAAACTTTCACATTTCAAATGATATGATTTGGATTTCCTTTATTTCCGTCACGATTCGTTACGGTATTCGTACCTCCCTCATCAGCGTTGTGGTGAGCTGTAAAAATACCCATCACTTTTATACACCGAAAAAACGGGCAGGTGTACGAAAAAACTTTCTGACATTTACAATAAATTTACAATTTGGTGGATGAAAGAATTGTTTCTTCACCCATTGCCATTTTCAAGGCTGTTTTAGAGGGTGTTTCGGGAAAATTTATTTTTCGGAATAATGTTGTAAATAGAAAAGGGCATAAAAAGCAGAGAAGGTACAGCTTACGCTGTACCTTCTCATGCGGAAATGGGGATATCGGATTTTGTTTAATTAAGTCTTTTCATTCAAGACAATATTGCCACAAAATCAAAGGGTCTGGGAATTCCTGTAAAATGCCGATGTGCTGACAGTCGCATTTTTGCAAAAAGGCTGAGTGTAGCCACAAAGGCGATGCTTGCTGTCAACCGTGCGAACCGCAGTGAGCTTGAACACTTTTTCAAAGACTTCATTTCAAAGCAGTACGCTTTTACGGGGAATTGCGGATTTTAACGTTTCGTTAAAACTCAAAAGTCGCTCTTTCAAGCAACTACATTGCAGATAAAAATTTAAGCGGACAGATTTAAAACCTGTCCGCATTTTCTAATTCATATCATCAGATTTAAGCAGTGGAGTCATACTCTTCATACAAACTCCGATGGTCGAGCCGTTGTGCAAAAGCGCAGACATTGACGGAGTAATTGCACCGCCAAAGCCAAGCAGTAGCAAAGCCGTATTGAAACCCACAATAAAGCGATAGTTCGCATTTATCCTCTCCATAAGACGTTCGCTTAATTTCCGCATTACTGCAAGCTCGGTAAGCTCAGTACCACTCAGAGTAATATCCGCTGTTTCCTTTGCGATGTCCGAAGCGTCGCTCATTGCAACGGAAACGTCAGCCGCCGCAAGCGCAGGAGCGTCGTTGATACCGTCGCCGACCATAATCACGCAATGTCCGTCAGCCTTAAGCTGTTCAATATAACGGTGCTTGTCTTCGGGGAGAACCTGCGCATAGTACTCGGTTATTCCGAGCTGTTCTGCGGTGATTTTGGCGGCAGAGGTGCTGTCGCCTGTCAGCATTACAACATTTTCAATGCCGCTCTTTTTAATCATCTCAATTGCTTTTGCCGCCTCTTTTCGTGGCGGGTCGTTTATGCAAAGCACGCCCGAAAGCTTTCCGCCTACTGCAAGGTAGATAACGGAAGACGCACCAGCCTTTTCGTCGATATCCGCCTGTTGTTCGGGTGAAATGATCACGCCCTCGTCCTCGCAGACGAAGTGCCTGCTGCCGATTATCGCACGCTTGTCGTAAAGAGTAGTTGCAATTCCGTGGGCGACTATGTAGTGCACCTCGGCGTGTTCTTCCCGATGGAGAATACCACGCTCCTCAGCACCCCTCACGATAGCCTTTGCCATACTGTGAGGGAAATGTTCTTCAATACACGCCGCTGTTTTCAGCACTTCCTCTTCGGAATATCCCTCAAACGGAATAACCTTTTCAAGCACAGGCTCGGCATTGGTGAGCGTTCCTGTTTTATCGAAAACGATGGTATCCGCCGCCGCAAACGCTTCAAGATATTTTCCGCCCTTTACGGTAATATCAAGGTCAGCCGCCTCTCTCAGCGCTGAAATAACCGAAATCGGAGTGGATAGCTTGATTGCGCACGAATAGTCAACCATCAGCAGTGAAACCGCCTTAGTGATGTTTCTTGTGAACAGCAGAGTAAGCCCGAACGCTAAAAAGCTGAACGGAACAATGCCGTCTGCAAGGCGCTCGGCACGGCTCTGAATACCTGCCTTTAGATTTTCGGAGCTGTCGATAAGCTCGATTATCTTGTGTATCTTTGTGTCGCTGTTTACGGCTCTCACCTTGACGACTACAGAGCCTTCCTCCACAACTGTTCCTGCGAACACGGTTGCGTTCACGGATTTCATAACTGCAAGCGGCTCGCCCGTCATTGAGGCTTCGTTTATGTAAGCCTCGCCCTCGGTAATTTCGCCGTCAACAGGAATAACGCTTCCTGTTCTGACGCGGATTTTATCGCCTGCCTGAAGCTGACTGATAGGGATAAGCACGTCCTCGTCGTCGCCTGCAAGCCACACCTTGTCTGCTTTTATGGCAAGACTTGATGTAAGCACAGCCTTTGTTCGTGCGTGAGTGTAGTCCTCCAGCAGCGAAGAAACGGAAAGCAGCAGCATTATCGTTCTTGCCGTTCTGAAATTACGCTGTGCAAGACAGGCGGTGATTGAGGCGGCGTCAAGCACCTCAACGGTCAGCTTGCCCTCTGACAGCGCAGAAATGCCCTTTATGATATACCTTGAGGCCCTGAACAGAACAAAGAACGGGCGCAGCGGCGCAGGCACAAGCAGCCGCCTTATCAGGTGATTAACGCAAAGCTTTATAAGTCCTTTTCTGAACTGCCTGTCAATCTCGGCTGTAGGCTCGTCTTCTTCGGCGGGAGTTAGTGAACGAAAATCAAGCGAGCTGATAAATTCAAGCACCTCACTGCGGCGGTCCTTGACATAGTAAATCAGAATGCCGCCGTTTGCCGAGTGAGCCTCAGCGGATAGTATAAATCTGTTAGCTATAGCTAACTTTTGGATAGAGCTCTCCAGCTTTTTGTCAAATGCGTATGCCCCGAATCTTACTCTGATACGGCCTGCGTTATCCGAAATTATCTGATATCGCATTATTGTTCGGTTTCTTCTGCAAGGCCTGCCTGCTCTTTAGCCTCGTAGCACATATCCTCTGCTTCGTCCTTCATACTCTGGAAAGTCGCCTTTGCATCGTGAGTAAGTTTCATACCCTTTGCAAGACCTGTCACTGCAAGCTGTCTTGTTTTCTTTGAGCAAAGAATTTTCTTACCGATGATAACGCCTGCCGCACCTGCAACAACACACCAAAGCTTTTCATTTTTCAGAATACGATTCATAATTATTCCTCCTATAAATTTGAAAATCGTCGGGTCTGTTATGACCTCTGATACTATTATACCAGTTTTGTTGTGCAAAGTCAACAAAAATTTAGATTAGCTATAGGCTAACTTTTACATTATGACTATTTGACAAATTCTGAAAACTATGATATACTTTCATAAGAAGCAGTTTTTGCTTCTGTTTTAATGCGGAAAGGTTAGCTATAGCTAACTAAACCGCTTTAAGTTTTGCTTTGTAGTTAGCTTAGGCTAACAAAATACAGGAGGACAAAATGACATCGGCAGAGTTTAAATATCTGATAGCGATAAACGAGTTGTATAACGGTGAAACGGGAATTAAACTAACCTCCATCGCTGAAAAAATGAACGTTACGAAGGTCAGCGTTTTCCGTGCGGCAGAAAGGCTTGAAAAGAACGGATACATAAAGCGTGATGACAAAAACAAGATAGTGATGACCGAGGTGGGATATAAACAGCTTGAACAGTACAGAATGCTTATAGGCTGGCTCGGAAATCATTTACAGATGAAATGCGGCGTTTCGGCTGAAATCGCAGTAAGCGACGCAATCGGGGCGGCTTGTGCATTCAGTGACGAAAGCCGAACTGCACTTGCCGAATTTATCGAGAAAACAAAGGAGAACAGACAATGATAGATAAAGAGCTTTTGAAGCTGCTCGGCGGCAATAAAAAGTACATTTTCTATACCGTGGGCTTTATGGTGCTTGGTCTGCTTGCAAATCTCACGATTACCGCAAGCATCTGCCAGACAGTATATCTGCTTATGCAGAATGTCAACCCTGACGCATACATAACTCCTGCTATATGTGCATTATTTGGTATTATTGTACGTTACACTGCAAGCAGGATTACGGGAAATCTTAAGGACCTGCTTGGAAGAAAAGCAAAAAAAGACTTGCGTGAAAAGACTTACAACAAGATAGTAAGGCTCGGCGTCCGCAGTACCGACGGAATGAGTATTGCAGGGCTTACACAGGTTGCAATGGAGGGGATTGAACAACTTGACCTTTATTATTCCTCATACATTCCCCAGTTTTTCTATGCTATGCTTGCACCAATTATACTTTTCGGAGTAACTGTTGGAATTGACTGGAGAGTTGCTCTCGTACTGCTTTGCTGTGTACCGCTTATCCCCGTTTCAATCATAGCTGTATCAAAATATGCGAAGAAAATTTTTGCAAAATACTGGGGCAAATACACTTCTATGGGTGACAGCTTTCTCGACAGTGTTCAGGGACTTCGTGAGCTGAAAATCTTCCGTGCAGATGCCGCACAGCACGTTAAGATGAATGAGAATGCAGAGGAGTTCCGCAAAATCACAATGAAGGTTCTTGTTATGCAGCTGGCAAGCACAACTATAATGGATATGGTTGCTTACGGCGGTGCAGGCATAGGAATTGCCTTTGCAGTAACGGGCGTTGTAAACAGAGGCTTATCTCTCGTTGCGGCATTGTTCCTGATACTTGTTGCGGTGGATTTCTTCCTGCCGCTTCGTGCGTTTGGCTCAGCCTTTCACGTTGCAATGAATGGTGCAAGTGCAGGAAGGAAGATACTTTCCCTGTTAAATCAGCTTGACCCTGTATGGGGTACTGAAAATGTTACCGACACTGAACTGAAGCTTGACAATGTTACCTTCAGCTATGACGGTGAACGTGATGTGCTGAAAAATGTAAGCGTAACGTTCTCCAAAAATAATATGACAGCAATCGTGGGTGAAAGCGGCTGCGGCAAGTCAACGATCGTAAACCTGCTTTTCGGTGCACTCCGTCCGAATGAGGGTAAAATCACAGTTGGCGGAAAAAGTCTTGAAAGCCTGTCCCGTGAAGCTTATTACTCAAAGCTTGCGGTTGTCAGCTACAACACATACATTTTCAACACGACTGTCCGTGAAAATTTTAAGCTGGCGAAAAATGATGCTACCGATGAGGAAATTTTTGCGGCACTTGAAAAGGTAAACCTTGCTGATTTTATCCGTGAAAACGGCGGTCTGGATAAGGAAATCACCGAGGACGGAGCAAATATATCTGGCGGTCAGAAACAGCGTCTTGCCCTTGCTGTAAATCTCGTCGCAGGCAAGGATATTTACATTTTCGATGAGGCAACAAGCAATATCGATATTGAGAGTGAAGCAATCATTATGCGTAATATCAGGGCATTGTCGGAAAAGAAAAGCGTTATCGTTATATCGCATCGCCTTGAAAATGTTGTACCTTCGGATTTAATTTATTATATGGAAAACGGCGAAATAAAGGAAAGCGGAACACACGCTGAGCTTATGAATAAACAGGGCGGATATGCCGCATTGTATACCGCACAGAAGCGGCTTGAAAACGGTTATGCGGAGGTGAGCGAATGAGTAACACAAGACGAAGCGGTGCAAAAATTATGGCAAGTCTTATCCTGCTTCTTGGCTCGCTCGCATACATAATGGTGCTTGCGGTCATAAACGGCTCACTTGGATTTGTCTGCGCTATGGGCGTTACGCTTTTCGGCGCGGTAGGCATCGCAAAGGCTATGGGTGAGGCGATCGCACTCTCCTACGGCTGGATAATTGCTCTTGCTATCGGCTGTGGTGTAATCCGTGGCTT
>JAZQBH010000142.1:0-2334 GCA_045545655.1 Oscillospiraceae bacterium | reverse complement strand
CGATCCGACTTGCTTGCACTTCTGCCTACAATGCTGCTTATGATAGGCTTTGGACTGCTGTTCGGCACGGTGTTTAACGAAAAAAGTGCGCCTGGTCTTTGCTCTATAATCATTTCGCTTGGTTCGTTCCTCGGCGGAGTGTGGTTTGACGCAGAGGCAACAGGCGGCGTACTGCTGAAAATCTGCAACATATTGCCTTTCTTCCACTCGGTAAAGGCAGCGAGAATGGCTTGTGCGCTTGATTTTTCGGGAGATTTCTTCACGCACCTCTTGATTACAGCGGCTTATGCGGCTGTTGTACTGGTCGGAGCGATAGTAGCATTCAGATTGAAAATGCGTGCGGATTTAAGATAAAATAATAAATGGCTGAACGTGATGTTCAGCCATTAGTTTTATTCGCAGATTTCAACTTCATAGATAATCATTTATCTGTTGATTAAGCTGCTGAAATCCATCGGTTCGTCGCCCTCTTCGGCTAACTGATTCTGATACTGCTCGTCGCATATTCCGCAGAAATAATATTTCAGCATAACTTCAAGTGTGGGGAACGCACTGCGCCCGCAGAGTGTTCCGTCATCTTCTCGGTAATAACTCCAGTCGAACTCCTCGTGGTCAAACCATCTTAAAGTCCAGGTGTCCTCGTCGTCGATGTCAACTTCGCTTTCGGGCTTTGATAAATCTATGACCATAACGCCTGCGCCTGCCATATAATCGCCCACGGGAATCATATTCTTTACATCATCAAGGGTTACGTCTTCGATAATATTATCACCGATAATCTGTCTGAAACCCTGCATTCTGCTGCGGAGATTGCTCATAGGGTCACCCTTCGGAACACAAAGAATATCCATCCACATAAGCAGAAAATCATCATATTCGCTTGGTGTGGTATCGCCGTGGTGACAGTCCTGATGTACAGGTGCGCTTATGTAACTGAAATCAAAGCAGCTGGTTATAAGGTATGCTTTTAAACTCTCAGGGAGCTTAACGTCAAAGTCCTTTTCAAATGCCTCAATATCAGCGTCAGTTACTGTTGAAGGGGAGAAGTCCTCTTCGGTTGCCGCACCTCTTTTTATGAGAGTGTTAATTGCTTGGTTCATAAATTCTTTTGTCATATTATTCCTCCTGTACATCAGAAATTATTGAACATTATTTCAAATCAAGTTCTTTCAAGGTCATTCCCGATTTCATTTCGGACATTACATAGCTACGCACGTCGTCAAGGGTTTCAAAGCCGTAGAAATACAAGCCCTCGCCGATAGCACCCTGAAGTCGGAACTGATTTCCGGGAACGCCTGCCTGTCTGACTCTCATTGTGAGAGGGTCGGTCTGCTGGAAAATAACATTTCGGAAATCAACAGGTGCATATATAATCCTGTCGCCGCTTTCGGTAGCGATGGTAAATTTATAGATATAGAGAAGAATATTTGAGTTTTTCTCGTCAGTTGCAAGCATCATTCCAACGGGCTTATATGAGTAAACTGCCTTGTCCTCTTCTAATTTGGAAAGACGATATTCCAGATTTTCTTCTGCGTTTTTGTGAATTACGGCAATTTCGTCCTCGGAAAGATTATCGAGGTTCTTCAGATACTCCACAAGATTTTCAACAGTGTATATTTTAACAGTTTCTGTCAGTTTGTAGTCGATGCTGGAGGCAGTAATACGCACCTTGTCGCCTACGGAAAGGTCATACTCCTCTGACGCTTCAAATTCAATGGCGTCAACGGCAATTTCTTCGTTTACAAGCTCTGTGATTACAAGTGTGCCTTGTCCGTCAGTACCCGTAAATGATACTTCTATGTAATCAAACGGATTTATTTCGGGTCTGTTTGCTATAGCGGAGGAAATCGCTGAAAAACTAAACACAACAGGTAAACAGGTTAAAGCAGCAGATATAATACCTACAGCAAGGAATACAGTTACAATAACTATTACAACAATTTTAGCTGTTTTGGCGCTGGCCTTTTGTACGCCATATTCGCTTTCTGCTTTGTATTTTCCTTTGTGATAACCGTAGGATTTTGCAAATTCCTTGTCGTGGATATCCTTCGGGGTGTCCTCAAGGTCAATCAGAACAGTGTGATTGCAGTAAGGACAGCACAACTTTTCCTGCTGTGCAATAAGGTTCATAGTTGCTCCGCATTTCGGGCAGGTTGTATCGTATGTTTTCATAATAACTCCTTTTGGGTTGAATGTTGGTATGTGATAGAGTTTGCTTTTCTGTGCTGAATGAAATCGTTTTCTTGATGTATAGCAAAAAATCGCTCATACTAAGTACGAGCGATTTCGCTGTCGGTTTAACCGATTGGCGGAGAGGAAGGGATTCGAACCCTT
>JAZQBH010000141.1:0-2060 GCA_045545655.1 Oscillospiraceae bacterium | reverse complement strand
ATGTGTTATAATATTATCTGTTGGTGTTAAGTGTTTTCGGTTTATATCCCGAAAGGAGTTTACAGTAAGCATTATGCAGGATAATTTGACGATTTTGTATGATATATACAGCGAGCTTCTTTCTAAAAGTCAGCGTGAGGTGCTGGATTTACGGTATAATTCCGATTTGTCCATTGCCGAGATTGCCGAGGAGCTTGGCGGAATAAGCCGTCCTGCGGTGAACAATGCAAGAAAAAAGGGTGAGGAACGCTTGATGGAGCTTGAGAGTATTCTCGGCAGTGCAAAGCGTTTCAGAGAGATTTCAGACCTGCTGGCTGAGGCAGAGAAAACTCTGCTTGAACTTCCGCAGAATGAAAGCACCAACCATATACGAGAGATATTCAAAGATATAAGAACAAGACTCTGACAGGCAGTGCAAGGCTTGCGCTGTGGTTGTGATAGCAAGGAGAAGCGTATGGCTTTTGAGGGACTTTCCCAGAAACTCAGCAATGTGTTCGGTAAATTGAAGGGACACGGCAAGCTGAATGAAAAAGACATCAAGGACGCAATGCGTGAAGTGCGTATGGCTTTGCTTGACGCAGACGTCAACTATAAAATCGCCAAGGACTTTGTAAACAAGGTCAGCGAAAAGGCACTCGGCGCAAAGGTTATGGAAAGCCTTACTCCTGCACAGCAGGTTATTGATATTGTTCACAGCGAGCTGATTGAGCTGATGGGCAACACTACCGCAAAGCTGGATTTCCCGAGCAAGCCGCCGTGCGTTATTATGATGTGCGGACTTCAGGGTGCCGGTAAGACAACGCACTGTGCAAAGCTTGCAAAGTGGCTTGAGGGTCAGAACCGCCGCCCGATGCTGGTTGCGTGTGACGTTTATCGTCCTGCGGCTATCGACCAGCTGAAGATTGTCGGCGAAAAGGTAGGCGCTCACGTATACGAAGAGGGTCTTGGCAATCCCGTTGAAATCGCTAAGAACGGTATCAGGTACGCTAAAGACCACGGTTATGACACCGTAATGCTCGATACAGCTGGTCGTCTGCACATAGACGAAACGCTGATGGACGAGCTGAAGAACATCAAGGCTGAAACAAACCCGAACGAAATTCTGCTGGTTGTTGACTCAATGACTGGTCAGGACGCAGTAAACGTAGCGCAGAGCTTCAACGAGGCGCTTGACATTTCGGGTGTTATCCTTACAAAGCTTGACGGCGATACAAGAGGCGGTGCGGCGCTTACCGTACTTGCAGTTACAGGAAAGCCGATTAAGTTTGCTGGTATCGGCGAAAAGCCCGATGACATCGAGCCTTTCTATCCCGACAGAATGGCAAGCCGTATCCTCGGAATGGGCGACGTGCTCACGCTGATTGATAAGGCAAAATCTGCAATTGACGAAAAGGAAGCTGAAAAGGCAGTAAAGAAAATCAAGGAAAACAAGTTTGACCTTAACGACCTTTACTCTCAGTTTGAGCAGATTGAAAAGATGGGAAATATCCGTTCTGTTCTGAATATGATTCCTGGTGTTGCAGGAAAAATCAAGGACGAGGATATTGACGATAAAAAGATGCCACGTACAAAGGCTATCATTTCATCAATGACAATGCGTGAACGTGAAAAGCCGGCGATTATCGACGCTAAGCGCAAGCGCAGAATTGCAGCTGGTTCGGGTACTTCCGTCGAGGAAGTAAACGCATTGCTCAAGCAGTTTGAACAGATGCAGAAGATGATGAAGCAGATGGGTCTTGCAGGAGGCAAAAAGAAGAGAATGCCACGCTTCCCGATGAACTTCGGCGGAATGGGCAAGGGCGGCTTCCCTATGTAATCAAAGACTTCATTGCGGAAAACCGCATTGATATATTACTAACAGCCCGAAAGGGTGCGACAGGTTGATATGATTAAGTCGGATCGTAGCCATGTCGTTCTGTGAGCCAAGGAGTTGAAAGGCAGAGTTGTCTTCCTAAGACCGCTTGGCCTCCGACTTCCCTATGTAATCAAAGACTTCATTGCGGAAAACCGCATTGATATATTACTAACAGCCCGAAAGGGTGCGACAGGTTGATATGATT
>JAZQBH010000140.1:0-5256 GCA_045545655.1 Oscillospiraceae bacterium | reverse complement strand
GGCTTATAAGTCAATAGTTTTTTGGAAAAAACTATGTATTATTAAAGCAAAAAGGGGCTAATTAAGCCCCTTTTTGGTTTACAAGAAATCACCATCTGCGGCGTCACACACAGTGGCAGCCACAAAGGCTAGCCGCTGTATGCGTTCCTGGCAACTGGCACTTTCTTGTCAACCATATATTTACTTGAATTTCACAACCGCAGTGCTTCCGCACGGAAGCGGCATTCCTGTCTGCTTTACAGGAAGTCCGATTTCCTCAGAGATAATTTCAATATCAAACTTTCTTCCGATAGTCGTCTGTATGAGATAACTCATTACCGACGCTGAAAGTCCTGTTGTATAGCTGTTGAGCAGAACAAACAAGGGCTTATCGCTTAAAAGCTGAGTGATATTGCACATCAGCGAATAGATGTTATCCTCAAGCTTCCACATTTCGCCGTTTGTACCTCTGCCATAGCTTGGAGGGTCAAGGATAATTCCGTCATACTTTACCCCACGGCGGATTTCACGGTTAATGAACTTGTTTGCGTCGTCTACTATCCAGCGGATAGGCTTGTCGGACAGTCCCGAAAGAGCGGCGTTGCCTCTCGCCCAGTCAACCATACCCTTTACAGCGTCGCAGTGACACACAGACGCTCCTGCCGCTGCACAAGCAAGCGTAGCACCGCCTGTATATGCGAATAAATTCAGCACGTTAATCGGTCGGTTTGCACTTTTGATTATCTCCGAACAGTAATCCCAGTTAACAGCCTGCTCAGGAAACAAACCAGTGTGCTTGAAACCTGTAGGCTTCACCTTGAACTTGAGATTTCCATAAGAAATCTGCCATTCTTCGGGGAGTTTCTTCTGATATTCCCAAGAACCGCCGCCGCTTGACGAACGGATATATCTTGCGTGAGCCTTATTCCACTCAGGTGCATTGCGACAATCGTTCCATATAATCTGCGGGTCGGGACGGATAAGCGTCACATTGCCCCATCTTTCAAGACGCTCCCCGTCAGAGCAGTCAAGAAGCTCATAATCCTTCCATTTATCTGATAATCTCATACTTTTCCTCTTAATTACAATTTATCCCACACAACACAAGAAGGAAGTGCGGTGTTACTCATAAACTCTTCACAACACGGCAGAATTTTCTCGTAAGGTATAATCTGCGAACGTTCAATCTGATATACCTCTCCGTCTATATTCACATCAATCGTGCCGCACATTGCCCTGTTTCCCACAGAAACATACATATCTCCGCCCTCGCTTGCGAAGTAGTTGAGCGAAGCACCGTCCTCACAGCATAAAATCGCTATGCAAGGATAGGTGTCCTCTCCCTCGCCAAGCCATATTTCACCGCAGGCGACATTCAAAGCAGTCTGAAGCTCCTCCGTGTTGCTTACAGGAAAATTTCCGTTATTTGCACATAAAATCATATTTTCACCATTTTATCGTTACATATCGTCTAATGTCTGCTGACCGCCGTCACTATGAGCTATTCCAAGATGACGGTATGCAAGCTCAGTGGCAACACGTCCCTTTGGGGTTTTAGCAACAAACCCCAGTTGCATAAGGTACGGTTCGCACACATCCTCAAGCGTTACAGCCTCTTCATTCAAGGCAGACGCAAGAGTCGACAGACCCACAGGGCCGCCCCTGTAACCCTTGATAATCATTTCAAGGAAATTTCTGTCAAGCAGGTCAAGCCCAAGCTCGTCTATTTCCAGCTTTTTAAGGGCTTTATCAGCAATTTCGTGGGTTATTCTGCCATCACCGAGAACCTCGGCGAAGTCACGCACTCTTTTAAGCAGACGGTTTGCAATACGTGGTGTTCCACGGGAACGCTTCGCTATCTCCATAGCACCGTCCTTCATACACGGAATACCAAGAATTACCGCTGAACGCTGGACAATGTCGCAAAGCTGTTCGGGAGTGTAGAGTTCAAGTCGCTGAACCACGCCAAATCTGTCACGAAGCGGTGCAGAAAGGTGTCCTGAACGGGTAGTAGCACCAATAAGCGTAAATTTCGGCAAATCAATTCTTATGGACCTTGCCGCCGGACCATTTCCCATTACAATATCAAGAGCATAGTCCTCCATTGCGGGTTACAGCACTTCCTCAACCTGTCGGGAAAGGCGGTGTATCTCGTCAATGAAAAGAACGTCATTCGGCTGAAGATTGGTAAGCAGTGCCGCAAGGTCGCCAGCCTTCTCGATTGCAGGACCCGATGTAATACGGATATTAACACCCATTTCGTTTGCAATAATGCACGAAAGAGTGGTTTTTCCAAGTCCAGGAGGGCCGTACAGCAGAACGTGGTCGAGGCATTCGCCACGCTTTTTTGCAGCCTCGATGTACACCGACATATTCTCCTTGACTTTGTCCTGACCTATGTATTCCTCAAGCAGCTTAGGCCGCAGAGAAAGCTCGATATCGCTGTCTGCCGCACTTACTGATGGCTGAACGATACGTTCCTCCGTATTGAAATCAAAATCGTCATTTGACATCTGAAGCATAATAATCCCCTAACTCAGTCTTTTTCAGATTTTTCTTCTTTATCAACTTTTCTGTAATAAATAGAAGGCAAATCCTTTTCAGACCAATCTGTTGTATGAAACGAAAGCATTGCGTTTATGCGCTTATTAAGCTCTTCAGGCTCGTGAACACCGCACAATTCCGCTTTCTTCACAGCCTCCTCTGCCTTTTCCTTTTCGCCGTTCATAGCGTAATAATCAGCAAAGGCAACATAGCATAAAGGGTGATGCTCGTTCACCTTTTTAAGCATCTCCAGCATTTCGTAAGCCTTTTTCATATCATCACGGATAAGATAAATCTTTGCAAGACTGAAATATGAATAACCGTTGTTTGCGTCATAACGAAGCGCCTGCTCAAAGTGATAAATTGCCTTATCAAGATGACCTGCGCTGTAATAAGCCTGTGCAAGCCGTGACTGCGATTCGGGATTTTCAGGGGCAAGCTCAACTGCTGTGCGGTAACCCCACATCAGCTTTGCGTTATTCTCAGCAGACTCATACAAACGGATAAGCCATTCCACACAGAACAACTGATTTTGTCTTACATCTGACTGTGCCAGCGACTGTTGAAGATAGTCCTCTGCCTCGGGGATTCTTCCCTTCAAAAGCGAATATATTCCCTTATATGCAAGCTTTGCAACCTCGTCCTTACGAACTATACGGATACCCTCTTTTCCCAAAGCCCTCAATGCGGCATTTCTGCGGTTTATATATGGCGCTATGAGATTTTCAACAATTGACTTGAAAAGCAACGACAGACAGCACACAAATCCAGCGCTTGCCACATAAATCATCATCGTTGTATCAGGATAAAGAAGAAAAATAAACAAAAGTACAAAAAAGATAATTGCAATAATTACAATTACATCAACGGATATTTTCTTTTTGTTGTTATTATTCAACAGCACACCTTCTTATCCAAGCTTTTTGAGAGCAAACTTAATCAGCTCCTCAACGGAAGAGCCTGCATCTGCTCCGGCAAGAGCCGCCGCACACTGCTGCGGAGCAAAACCAAGCACGCCAAGCGCCGCCATTGCCTCGCTTATGCTGTCAGAGGTCATCTGTACAGGCGAAGCAAGCTCAGCAGATGTGAAGTGCTGCTCCTTTGCAATCTTATCTTTTAGTTCAAGTACTATTCTCTGTGCAGTCTTACTGCCGATTCCAGGCGATTTTGTCAGTGTTTTGCTGTCACCCGATGCTATGCACAAAGCAAGCTTCTGCGGTGTAAGGTCTGACAATATCGACAAGGAAGCCTTAGGGCCTACACCCGACACGGACAGCAGCTGTTTGAAGCACGACAATTCCGCATTATCAGCAAATCCGAACAAATCAAAAGAATTTTCCGTAACGTGCAGATATGTAAAAAGAGTAACCTCTTCGCTGTCACGGATTTTTGAAAGAGTATTCATTGTTGTACGGCAGGCATAGCCTACTCCGCCGCATTCCACAACAGCAAGCCCCTGTTCCCAGTGAACCAGCTTTCCTCTTACACTGTAAATCATATTAAAACTCCTGTTATCTCATTATCTGCGAAAGCCTTGAAGTTCCCGTATGCCCGTGACATATCGCAATCGCAAGTGCATCGGCTGTATCATCGGGTTTGGGCACTTCTTTCAGATGAAGAATATTCCTCGTCATCTCCTGCACCTGCGGCTTTTTTGCACGTCCATATCCCGTAACAGCTACCTTTACCTGTAACGGCGTATACTCATAAATCGGAATATTTCTCTGTGCCGCCGCAAGGACGGTAACCCCTCTCGCCTGTGCCACATCAATTCCCGTTGTAATATTGGTATTGAAATAAAGCTTTTCAATGCTCATACAATCAGGCCTGAATTTATCAAGAATACAGCACATATCGTTGTATATTTCTGATAGTCTGTCAGCAAACTCAGTTTCAGGCGACGTTGTTATCGCACCGTAATTCAGAACCTTAAAGTTCATACTGTCATACTCAAGCAGGCCGTAGCCTACTATCGCATATCCAGGGTCAATTCCAAGTATTCTCATCAGTTGTATGACTCATTGTCAGATACATAACTGCGCACTCTCAGTGGAATGCCAAGCTTTTCAGAAAGCTTTTTGCATTCAGCAATTTCGTCCTCAGAAATAACATCTACCACAGTGAAGGCAATGTTAATGCCGAGATTTTTGATATCCTGTGCAAAGCTGAGCATTTCATCAAACGCCTTTTCACCGAACTTCGGACGTGTAACCTCATTGTATCTTGCCGCTGTCGGAGCGTTAAGGCTGATTGAAACGCTGTATACCAAACCCTTGAACGCACTTACATCAAAATCCTTGTGCATTAGTCTTGTAAGTCCGTTGGTGTTTACTCTGATTTTCATATCGGAGTTCTGCTTGATATACTCAGCAGTTTTAAGGAGCATATCAACTCTTACGGTAGGCTCACCGTAGCCGCAGAAAACAGCCTCGGTCATTCCGCTTCTGTCGAACTGCTCAAAAGCCTGAGTAATCTCCTCGAAAGACGGCTCGTGCTCAAGCCACAAGCTGTCATTATCACGGATAGAATCACCGTTATTTCTTATGCAGAAAACACAGTCGCACGGACAGCCGTTTGTTATATTTATATACATCTTTCCTTCAAATCTGTAAAAAATTGTCATATCAACACCCCACAAATATATAAATCAAAAACTGACCATAATTCATTTCAATCACATATTTGCAAATCCTATAAACTGAAATTCAATATGGCAAACAATTTGGATAAACT
>JAZQBH010000139.1:0-7237 GCA_045545655.1 Oscillospiraceae bacterium | reverse complement strand
CTTGTTTAAAGCGTTATTTATTTACATTGAGGATTATTCCCTCATACAGAGCGCAGGCGATTATGGCGGCGAGATAACCGAGAAAGTTCAGCACATACAGCCGTCTTGGCGAGCTGCCCAGATGAACTGTGCCTCCCCGTGATATGCTCATAAGCATCTGCGAAAATCCCGCTGAAACTGCCGCCGCAAATGCAGTAACTCCAAGCATAATCAGCGAGGACGGCAGCAAAGACCACATTTTTTCAGCCGCTACACGAAGCGACAACCCAAGCCCTGAAATCAGCGGCACAGTCCACACAAAAAAGTCGCCCAGTGCAAAGAACCCCAGTACAAATTCAACCGCAAGCAGAGCCGCACCGACTGAAAGCCGTGCCGCAAACACCTGTGCAAACGATTGCGACAGCGTTTGTGAAACAACGGCGGAAACGGCGCTGTTCTGTGAAATTATTATTCCGCCTATTGCTCCGCATATCGCCGACACCGCCATCACTACAAACGTGCCGCTTTTCTTCGTATGCGAACGGCGGCTGTAAGGGCTTTCGGTGATGAGTTCTGCGGATAATGCTTGTCCATCAACGGAATTTTCCGGGGGTTCCTGCGGTTCGGGGTCAGGTTCAGAAGGTTCTGCGAAATCAGCGGATATCAATTCGGGTGAAAAGTCTGCGGGAAGCGCACCCCTGTTCAGTTTTTTGGTTTCCTCAGGCATTTTACTATCTCCTTTAAGGCTGTGAAATATGCTGTCAGTAGATTATATTCACAGACTTTCATAAAATAACCAATCATCGGGGACTTTTTTAATCAAATCCCCCATAAACTTACATAAAAAAGGAAAATACTGCTATGAGAATGAGAAGAAACAAAAATCTTGATGAAAGACTTGCCGCCTGCAAAGAGGTAATGCTGTATATGCAGTGTCAGAACGAACACGCAAACGACCCTCTTTCAGAGGAATTTTTCGCAGACAGCCAGAAGGTATTCGGCAACAACAACCCCCTTTACCTTGAAATCGGCTGTGGAAAGGGCGGTTTTGCCCTTGAGTTTGCACGCCGCAATCCTGACATCAACCTTATTGCAATCGAGAAAACGCACAACGTTATCGTAACAGGCGCAGAAACGCTGATGAAGGAAAAGCTACCTAATCTGCGGTTCTGTCTTGGTCAGGCGGAATATCTTGACCATCTGTTCCACGAGCATTCGGTTGACAGGCTGTTTCTGAATTTCAGCTGTCCATTCCCGAAAAAGCAATACGCAAATCACCGACTTACCCACGCACGTTTTCTGGAAATCTACCGCAAGGTGCTTAAAGACGGCGCTGAAATCCATCAGAAAACCGATAATATGCATTTCTTTGAGTTTTCGCTTGAGCAGTTTGCCTCCAACGGATTTCCTTTGCAGAATGTAAGCCTTGATTTGCATAACAGCGGCTTTGAGGGGAATATTATGACCGAGTACGAAAAACGCTTTACCGATTTAGGTCAGCCTATTTACAGACTGGAAGCAATCAATCACACGGAGGTCTGATATGCAAGAAATCAAAGGACATTTTCCCAGCACAACCCGTTTGTGTGATGTCCGTTTTTATTTCTTTATACCCGAAAAACCCAAAGCCGTTATAATGCTGTCGCACGGAATGTGCGAGTATATCGAACGCTATAAACACTTTGCTGAATTTCTCTGCGAGAACGACATCGCACTGTGCGGAAACGACCACATCGGTCACGGGAATTCCATCACCGACAACGATATGCTCGGCTATTTCGGCACGGAAAACGGCTATATAAATATGGTGCGTGACCTGCACCGGATGAAAACTATCCTTGACAAGCAGTTTCCTGATATTCCTCATTTTCTTATGGGGCACAGTATGGGCAGCTTTCTTGCGAGAATTTATATCTCAAAATACGGCGAAACCGACAAGTTCAGCGGAGTAATCCTTACTGGCACGGCTGGCGGAGTAACTGGTTCTGCGCCATTTGTAAAGGTGATTGACGCCGCTGCCGCAAGATACGGCGAGTTGTACAGACACAAGTTCGCCTCTGACGCTGTGTTCGGCATTTTCAATCTGCGCACACAAAATCAACGCACCAAGAACGACTGGCTCAGCCGTGACGACGAACAGGTAGACAAATTCTGCGCCGACCCCAAGTGCAATTTCATATTCACGCTTTCGGGCTACCGTGACCTTATGAATGCGCTGATGTGCTGTAACGCCGCACACGTTATCGAAAACACGCCGACTGATATTCCGATATTATTTCTCAGCGGCGGTATGGACCCCATCGGCGAATACGGCAACGGAGTGCGTCACGCTGTTGCACGATACCTTGAACACGGCTGTGACGTCAACCTGCGCATTTACCGTGAGGCACGCCACGAGCTGCTGTTTGAGCTTAACAAAGATGAGGCTATGACGGATATCCTCGAATTTATCACAAAAAGAGCATAAACAATCCCCCGATTTTTCGGGGGATTTCTGTATTATGCTTTTCTTCTTTTGATAACCTTCTGCCGTGAAAATTCCTCTCGTTCCTTTTCGTCAAGTGAGTCTGTGATGAATTTCACCTGTGCTTTCAGTCGTGGAATTATGATATGCTTCAAAGCATTTGCACGTTTCTGCGTTTTCTTAATGGAATTAGCAAGACGGAAAATGCTGTTTTCCGTCTGGGCAAGCTGCACGGTAAGCACCTTAACCTTGTTGAAACACATATAAGCACGGTCAAACGCAGAATTGGTGCGCTCCATAGCGTAGATAGGCCGCTTGTGAGAAATAATCTCCGCCGCAAGCGTTGGAAGTTCAACGCCCATTACGCTGTGCGACGAAAGCGAAAGCGAATTTTCAATCGGAAACATCTGCGCAAGATTTCCCACAAGACCAAGCGTGATATTGGCAGTTTCAAGCGCCTTGTATGCCTCCGCATAGGTTATATCAATATCACTGCGGATAGCCTTTGCAGTGTCAGCCATTGCCACAATTTCGTGAACAAGCACATTGCGTTTTCTGTCCATCAGCTCAAAACCCATAATCGCCTGTGCAAGCTGTCGCTTGGTTTTTATAAGATTACCCTTGGTCGGAAAAACCTGTTCTGCCAAAATATCACCGCCCTTTCAGCTTTGGGATTTGTGGGGTTATTCCCCGGCAAAGCGTGCCGCTCTGCCCTCGTCATATTTTTTGTCAAGAAGTTCGTTGTCAATGCGGTCAAGCTCGGTTTTCGGCAGAGTACAGAGCAAGTCCCAGCCGAGTTCAAGCGTTTCTTCCATAGAACGGTTTTCGTTGAAATCCTGATTAAGGAAGTAATCCTCAAACAGCTGACCGAATTTAATATATGCGTGGTCTGTACCTGTAAGTTCGTCCTCGCCGATTACCGACGCCAGCGAGCGTGCGTCCTGCACCTTTGCATACGCCGCAAACAGCTGATTTGCCACAGCCGAATGGTCGGCACGGGTGTAGCCCTCGCCGATGCCGTCCTTCATCAGACGTGACAGCGACAGCAGTATCGACAGACCAGGGTAAACTCCACGCTGATCAAGCGCACGGTCGAACACTATCTGTCCCTCGGTGATGTACGCAGTAAGGTCGGGGATAGGGTGCGTTATATCGTCATTGGGCATTGTAAGAATGGGTATCTGCGTTACCGAACCGCTGCTGCCCTCGATTACTCCTGCACGTTCATACAGCGAGGCAAAATTAGAATACAAATATCCCGGATAGCCCTTTCTTCCGGGGATTTCGCCCTTGGACGAAGAAAACTCTCTCAACGCCTCTGCGTAGCTTGTCATATCCGTCATAATTACGAGAATGTGCATATTCTTCTCGTAGGCGAGATATTCCGCCGCCGTGAGAGCGCACAGCGGAGTGAGCAGACGCTCGATAATCGGGTCGCTGGAAAGGTTGAGGAACATACACACTCGCCCGATTGCGCCTGAGTCCATAAACGAACGTCTGAAATAGTCGGCAACGTCATTCTGCACGCCCATTGCCGCAAACACTATTCCGAACTCGCCCGCGTCTTCGCCTGTAAGCTCGGCCTGCTTTACAATCTGCACGGCAAGCTTGTTGTGCGACAGACCCGAGCCTGAAAAAATCGGCAGTTTCTGTCCTCTTATAAGCGTCATAAGTGCGTCTATCGAGGAAATTCCTGTGTGGATATAGTTTCTCGGATAACGTCTGGCAACGGGATTAAGGGGCTTTCCGTTGATGTCACCCATCTTTTCGGGAAACACCTCGCCCAGACCGTCAACGGGCTTTCCTGCACCGTTGAACACACGGCCGAGCATTTCGGTGCTGAGCGGAATTTCAAGCGGCTTGCCCGAAAAAACAGTGCGTGTGTTGGTGAGGGACATTCCGTTCGTACCCTCAAACACCTGAAGCACGGCTTTGTCGCCCTCAAGCTCAACCACTCTGCCGATACGCTGTGTGCCGTCGCTCAGACGTATTCTTGCGATATCGTCGTAAGCAACCCCCGACACACCCTCTATCGCTACCAGCGGGCCGTCTATATTTTTCAGACCCATATATTGCAAGCTCATAAACAGTTCTCCTTATATCAAGCCAATGCAGACGTTTTTCTGTAGATTTCGCCAAGGAAACCATCAAACATTTCCAGCTTGTTATTGGGAATATCATATTTCATTTTAACAGCCTTGTCAAACAGCCCTGTTGACAGTATTCTTGAAAGCGTAACTCCGCTGCGCAGACAGTCCAGTGAACGGTTATACAGCTCCACAACCGCTTTCATCATCAGATACTGCTTTTTTAGCGGCACGTAGGTGTCGTCCTTGTGGTAGGCATTCTGCTGCAGCAGACCCACTCGCACCACTCTCGCCGCCTCGATAGTCAGCTTCTGGTCGTCGGGGAGTACGTCTGCGCCGATAAGCTTTACAATCTCCATCAGCTTGTTTTCTTCCTGAAGAATATTGGCAATCGCCTGACGAAGCTCCATAAAATCGTGGCTTACATTGGTGTTGTAGTAGTCGCTTAAATCGTCAAGATATTCAGAATAACTGCTGTTCCAGTCGATAGCGGGATAGTGTCTTGCATAAGCAAGCGACTTATCCAGTGCCCAGAAGCAGCGTACAAAACGCTTTGTATTCTGTGTGACAGGCTCTGAAAAGTCCGAGCCCTGCGGAGAAACCGCTCCGATAATCGTAACCGAGCCTTCACCGCCGCCAAGCGTTCTGACATAGCCTGCACGCTCGTAGAACTCTGCAAGCCGTGACGGCAGATACGCAGGAAAGCCCTCTTCCGCTGGCATTTCCTCAAGTCTGCCCGAAATTTCACGCAGCGCCTCTGCCCATCTTGAAGTGGAGTCCGCCATAATCGCAATATGATAGCCCATATCACGGTAGTATTCCGCAAGGGTAATTCCTGTGTAGACAGACGCCTCACGTGCGGCAACTGGCATATTTGATGTGTTTGCGATAAGCACTGTTCTGTCGGTAAGCGGTCGGTTGGAGTGCGGGTCGATAAGCTCAGAAAATTCCTCAAGCACCTGAGTCATTTCGTTTCCACGTTCGCCGCAGCCGATGTACACTATAATATCTGCGTCGCACCACTTTGCAAGCTGATGCTGAGTCATAGTCTTGCCTGTGCCGAAGCCGCCCGGAATAGCCGCAGTGCCGCCCTTTGCAATCGGTGCAAGCGTATCGATAACACGCTGACCTGTTATAAGCGGACGGTTTATCGGCAGACGTTCCGAAATGGGACGTGCCTTTTTGATAGGCCACCTCTGCACCATTGTAAGCGACTTTATTTCGCCCTGTGCAGTGCACAGCTTTATTATCTCATCATTTACGGTGTACTGTCCATTCGGCACAACAGCCACAACCTCGCCGTTTAAATCGGGAGGCACCATACACTTATGCGTAATAAGCGCCGTTTCGGGACAGGTGCAGTAAACCTCGCCAGAACTGAGCATATCGCCGACCTTTACAGTTACAGTAACGTCGAACAGACGTTTCCCGTCAAGTGCGAAAATTGCGTTTCCCTCGGCTACAAAGGGATTTACCTCCCCCTCGCCCACTCCGATTGAGGTCATACTTTTCAGCGGACGTTCAATACCGTCGAAAATATTCGATATTATACCAGGGCCAAGCGTTGCACACACAGGCGACCCTGTCGGTTCAACAGGCTCGCCTACTTTAAGTCCTGATGTATTTTCGTAAACCTGAATGGTTGTAAAGCTGTCGCTTACGCCGATTACCTCGCCGATAAGGCGGCGTTCTCCGACAAACACCATTTCAAGCATCGAAAAATCACGGGCGTCCTTGACCTTAACGACAGGCCCGTTTATTGAGTAGATAGTATTCAAGAGAATTTCCTCCCGAAGTTATTGTATAAAAAATTACAGCATAAGCTCACGCTTGCTTACAAAGCCCTCTCGCTCCTGCGAAAGCCGCATATCAAGGGAATAATCCACAAACAATCCCTTCTGCTCGTTCATTGCACAGATGCCGCCGATAGCTATGCTGTTATCCGCACGAACCTCGTTTTCAGTAAGCTGTTTCAGCTTCTGCACATCACGCTCCGCCGCAAGTACTGTAAATTCCTTGCCAAGTTCTTTTTCAGCCTTGCTCAGGGCATTTCTGAGATAGCCCTCATATCTGTCGGAGTCGGCAAAGCGGCGAAGTTCCTCGCCAAGCTCGCTGAAAAAGTCGTCAATAAGCGACTTTCTATGGGATAACACCTTGCGTTCAGCGTCAGACTCGCACCGTGAAAGCTCCTTTTTTATGCGTGTTTCAGCCGCATTGCGTTCAGCACGGATTTTAGCAGCCTCCTTGTGAATTTCATACTTTATATGAAGCTGCTCTGCCTGTCCGTTCTGTTGTTGAACCTTTGACGAAAGCTCTGCTATTTCACTATCTGCAAGTTTATCAATTTCCGCTTGAAAACGACTGAGTTTTGAAGCGTTTATCGCATTAAAATCCATATAAATCCTTTCATAGAAAGCATTTTATTGTGTCGTAACAGAAGTAGCAACTGGCGGCATTAAAGCTTTACGCCAAGTGCCTCTTCAATGTAGCTGTCGATAACCTCGCTTACGTGACTGCTGCCGTGTCTGTCGGGGATTTCCACAATAAGCGGTCTGTCAGCAGAAAGCTTCATCTGATACACCCTGTCGTGGCACAGCTTAACCAGCTTTTCGGTTATCAGCACCACTGCAATGCTTTCATCGGAATACGCCTTATCAAGAGCCTCAGTTACCTCGTCCTCTGTATGGACAACAACACCCTCGATACC
>JAZQBH010000138.1:0-6538 GCA_045545655.1 Oscillospiraceae bacterium | reverse complement strand
GGTGACCGCCGCAGCTGTTACTTCCGCAGCTGTGGTTGCCGCAGCTGTGACCGCCCTCGCTATGCTCGTGGTCGTGTTGGCTGCATCTTACATCAGGTTTGTATCCGAGGTTTCCTGCAAGAAATGCTTCAACAGCTGCGTCACACAAACCGCTTACACCGCCGAACAGCTTTACGCCTGCTTCGGCAAGCGCCGCCTGTGCGCCGCCTCCGATACCGCCGCAGATGAGAACATCTGCCTGAACGGCTTTGAGAAAACCTGCAAGCGCACCGTGTCCCTGTCCGTTTGTGTCAACAACTGTTCTGGAGATGATTTTTCCGTCCTCAACATCATAGATTTTAAATTTTTCGGTATGCCCGAAGTGCTGAAAAATCATTTCGTTGTCATAAGTTACTGCAATTTTCATAGTAAAAGCTCTGTTTATTTATGTTGTTTATATCCACTCATCGCTGATGAAATCAAAACCGTAGTTTATCAGCTTTTCAAGATATTCGTCAAAGCTGTCGGCGATGACTTCCATTTCATCGGGGTCGTGCACGAACATCACAACCTGACCCACCTTGCCGCTCGGCGAAGGGGAGAAGTCTATAAACAGCTGTGATGAGCCGCCGTTATTCATACAGTCGGAAAAGTGAAGCCATCTCATTTTGCTTGAGTTGTCGATAATCTTATCGTCAATCGGGATGTCCTCAGGGTCGAACTCACGGTCTATGTATTCCGAATAAAACTCCTGTGCGTAGTTCTGATTTTGGATAATCTCTTCTGATGACAGCAGATAGTATGGATACTCCTTAAGCTCAGAGCCAAGAAAATATAACGATACTTTAGTGCTTCCGTAGGTGCGGAAGTGCGTTCCGTCGGCAAACTCAAGCAGGTCTAAAAGCGACTGCGGCACTTCGGGGAAAATCTCTTTTATCTTTGCGATATTCTCCGCTGATGCGCCTGTTTTTACGCTTGCAAACTCGTTCCATTCAGCCTCAACCTCGCCGCCGCATCTGCGGTAGGCTTGTTCAAGCCCCTCGGTGTATCTTTTAACTATATCCAGCATAATAAACTCCTTTGATAGCTCTTAGCTTATTTATTATAGCATACATCTGAGGATATGTAAAGCGGTTTTTGCGATATTTGTACTATTGTACAAATATATTAACCCTTCATTTATTGACTTTTGTGCGATTATGTGCTACAATTAAGAAAACCACTGACAGGCTCTTGACGGAAATGGAGTGTGATGGTATGGCTGATATGACTAATAATCTGAAAGATAAAAGTGGAAAAAAACCTGACGAACTTACCCTTACAGACCTTGTAGATGTTGAAATGCTTCAGCGGATACAAGACGCATTCTCTGAGATGACAGGAATGGCGGCACTTACAACCGACGCTAACGGAAACCCTGTCACAAAAGGCAGTAATTTCACAGATTTCTGCTTTAAGTATACACGCAATTCCCCAGTCGGACACACCCGCTGCGAGCTTTGCGACAAGCTGGGTGCAGAAATTTCCCTGCAGACGGGCAAACCCTTTACATATCGCTGTCACGCAGGATTGGTTGACTTTGCCGCACCGATTATGGCAAACGGCGTTATGATTGGTAGCTTTATCGGCGGACAGGTGCTTCCTGAAGAACCCGAACCCGATAAGTTCATTGAAATTGCAAACGAACTCGGCATAGACTCCGAGGAGTATGTTGCCGCCGTCGGAAATGTGCGTGTTGCCGATAAGGAAACTATAGACAAAGCCGCAAACTCGCTTTATACAATCGCAAATGTACTTTCTGACACCGCATACAAGAGCCATTGCTTGTATCAGAACGCAACTGAGGTAGAAAAAGCCTCTACTGCCAAAAGCGATTTTCTCGCAAATATGAGCCACGAAATCCGCACGCCTATGAATGCAATTCTTGGTATGGTAGACCTTGCTCTGCGTGAGGAAATGTCGCCTGCGGCAAGGGATTTCATCAAGCAGATAAAAATTTCAGGAAAAAATCTGCTTGTGCTTATCAACGATATCCTTGACTTTTCAAAAATCGAGGCAGGCAAGCTTGATATCATCGAAGCTGAGTATGAACCTATGTCTGTCATCAATGATGTTGCGAATATAGTAAACAACCGTATCGGCGGAAAGAACATAGAATTCACACTGGATATTTCGTCTGAACTGCCGAAGAAATTATTGGGCGACAGCTTCCGCATTCATCAGATTCTGATAAATCTGCTTAACAATGCGGTAAAGTTCACTAAAGAAGGCGAGGTTCATCTCTCGCTGAAATGCGAGCCTGTTGACGCTGACCCTGAGAGCATTATGATTGTCGCTGATATCAGGGACACAGGCATCGGTATAAAAAAAGAAGATATCCCGAAGCTGTTTCACTCGTTTGAACAGCTTGACAGCAAACGCAACCGCAATATAGAGGGTACGGGTCTTGGTCTTGCAATTTCTCAGCAGCTTCTGCGGCTTATGAACGGAAAAATATCCGTTCAGAGCGTATACGAAAAGGGAACTACCTTCACGTTCTGCATTCCGCTGAAGGTTGTTGACAGCGCTTACAGTGTGCCCGAACTTGACACCCGTGAAAAGGTTGCTGTGCTTGTTGAAAACCCGTATGTATATAATCAGCTTTGCAAGGATTTGTTCCGTATCAACGCTGAGTATAAGTCTGTTGAAAGTATAGATGAGCTTTCAGGGGAAAAATACAGCTTTGTCATCGTGGAGGAATGCACGCTTACAGATGAGCTTTTCAGCTATCTGCGGCAGAATTCCGATGTAACCTGCATTGCTATGACAAGCTACACCTACCGCAATACCATCAACGATATTCCTAATCTTAAGATACTCAGAAAGCCTGTGTATTCGCTTGCACTGTACAATGTAATGGGGCTTGGCAATTTTGTTGATGAAGATGATTGCCCTGAGGCGAATGTGTTTACATTTATCGCCCCCGACGCACACGTGCTTATTGTTGACGATAATACCGTTAACCTTGAAGTTGCAAAGGGTCTGCTTGAACCGCTTGAAATGCATATAGACACGGTTGAAAGCGCACAGGCGGCAATTGAAATGCTTCAGCGCAAGCCCTATGACCTGATATTTATGGACCATATGATGCCAGAGGTTGACGGCATTGAGGCAACCCACATTATCCGAAGACTTATGCCTGAGTATGATAACGTGCCTATCATCGCCCTTACTGCAAACGCAATAAACGGTGCAAAGGAAATGTTCATCAAGGAGGGTATGAACGACTTTGTTGCAAAGCCCATTGAGCTTACTGATATTACTGATAAGCTGAGAAAATGGCTGCCGCAGGATAAGCTGATATCCGTTTCCAGCGAGGAAATGGCGGCGGCTATGGCGGCTAAAAAGGAAGAAAATCCTCTGCCCGAAACGATAGGAAATCTCAACGTTGCCGAGGCACTCAGACTGCTTGGAAGCCGCACGCTGTTCAGAACGGTGCTTAAGGAGTTCTTCTGTACGATTGACAAAAAATCGCAGTCCATTGAACAGCACCTTGTTAACGGAGAAATCCACGATTACACAATTGAGGTTCACGCACTGAAAAGCAGTTCACGGCAGATAGGCGCAGACGAGGTATCCGAGCTTGCCGCAGAGCTTGAAAAAGCGGGCAACGAAGAAAACCTTGATTTCATCAACGAGAAAACCCCTATATTGCTTGAAAAGTACCGCAGCTTCAAGGCTGTGCTTGAGCCGCTTTTCCCTGAGTGTATGGTTTCCGCTGAAAAGAAGGACGCCTGCACAGATGAAACCAAGGCTATGCTTGACGCCGTAAAGCAGGCAATAGAAAGCTTTGATACACTTGAAATTGACGAGTGCGTTGAGAAAATGTCGCAGTATGAATACCCCGAAGAGCAAGCGGCATATCTTGAAGAGCTGAAGTCAGCCGCCGATGAATGCGACCTTGACCTGTGCTCTGAGATAATCGGAAAATGGCTGTATTTCCTCACGGATTGATGTGCGGTTTTGAACTGAATAGGAAAGAGCAGTACCACATAAGCGGTACTGCTCTTGTTCATTTGAAGTTACAGTGCTGTTTTGATTTCAATGTACTTTATCAGTAATTCTGTTGTGCCGTCTATGCCAAGCTTTGAGGAATTTACAGTAATATCATATCCTCTTGAATCGCCCCACTTGTTGTCGGAGTGTGTGTTGTGGTAATATTTACGGCTCTTGTCCTGTTGCTTTATAAAGGATTTAGCCTTGTCGGGTGAGATGTTGTTAAGCTCGGAAATGCGCTGGATTTTTGCCTCCATATCACCGAGAACGAAAATTCTGACAAGGTTCGGATTTTCACGCAGAACCCAATCTGCACATCTGCCTATTACAACAAAGCTGTCGCCTGAGGCAGCTTTCTTTTTAAGAAAATCAAATTGCATCTGGGCAATTACTTCTTCGGGAGAATTGCTGAAGCCGTTTACTGTGCGTGAAAGGAAGAAGTTTCTTCCGCTTTCGTCATATTTCTTCAATGCCTTTTCGTCGGTCTGCTTTTCTTTAGCTATCTCTGCGAGAATGTTGCTGTCGAGAAGCTGCAGGCCGAAGTGAGCCGCAAGCTTTGCCGCTATTACGTGTCCGCCGCTGCCGAATTCACGGCCTACTGAAATGATAAGCTGTTTTTCCATAATAACAAACCTCCCTTTATCTGCACTATATTTCCTAGGTAATATTGTATCACAAATTCAACTGAATTTCAAGCGGAAAAACTGTGTGCCGCCGAAAAACCGACACATGCAGTTTTGATTATATTCCCAGCAGAGAGCCGTATCTTACAAAAATGCTTACCGTGCATATCGCAAGGACGATTACTGTTGCAGGTACGCAGTATTTCAGATACTTGCCCCAGCTTATGGGATAACCGTTCTTAGCCGCAACAGACGTGCCGACAACGTTCGCCGATGCGCCGATAGGTGTTGCACTTCCGCCTATGTCCGTGCCTACTGCAAGCGACCACGCAAGCACGTTGAGGTCTGTGCCGGTAGTGAGCGAAAGAGTTTTGATAATCGGAATCATTGTTGCCGCAAACGGAATGTTGTCCACAACCGAGCTTGCAATCGCTGATACCCAGATGATAATTGCAATCATCAGCATAGCGTCGCCGCCGCTGATTTTTCCGATGAAGTCTGCAACGACAACCAACACGCCTGTCTGTTCAAGTCCGCCTACAACAACAAACAAGCCGACGAAGAACAGCAGGGTTTTGTAGTCAACCTTTTTAAGCAGTTTGAATGCGTTTTTCCACGAGGTGACAAGCGTCAGCACAGCAACAAGTGTGCCGATAAATGCAACTGTAAGTCCTGTCTGAGAGTGTGTTATCAGCAGCACAACCGCAATCAGGAAAATAATGAGGTTGATTACAAAGCTGCGTTTGTCCTTGATTGCCTCAGAGGGCTTTGGCAGCTTTGAAATATCCACGTTATTTTCGTTTGCTGATTTCAGCTGTTTGTTGAACACGATAAGGAACTACGGCACAATCACCACAAGCGAAATGCCTGCGATAACGCCCGTATTTGTGAGGAAGTCTGCGAAAGACAGACCAAGCGAAGTGCCGATGATGATATTTGGCGGGTCACCGCACATTGTTGCAGAGCCGCCGAGATTTGCACAGAACACCTCGGTAAGTATCATAGGAATGGGGTTGAACTTAAGTAATGCCGCAAGCTCGACCGTTACTGCCGCAAGAAACAGTATTACAGTGATACTGTCGATAAACATTGCCAGCACCGCCGACATCAGCATAAACGTTACGAACAAGGGTACAACCTTGTATTTTACTGCCTTTGCAAGCGTCATACACAGCCATCTGAAAAATCCGCTGTGCGCCATACCCTCTACCATTATCATCATTCCTGCGATGAAGATGATGGTCGCCCAGTTGATTCCCGATGAGCTTTCTTCCGCAGCGCCTGCCGCATACCAGAATTCAGGAGTGATGATGTTTGCCACGTTAAGCGTTTCCCAGAAAGCGTCAAAGCTCTTCATACAAATTCCGAACACCATAACCATTGTGGCAAGAGCGCAGCACAGTGTTACGATATGGCGTTCGATTTTATCCATAATTATCAGAACGAACATAACCACGAAAATAAGCGTTGCCATAATCTGCGCAATCAGCTCTGATTTGCTTTCGCTCATTTCCATAAATGTGCCGAACAGAAGTATAACTGTTCCTGTGGCACATAATCCCATTGCCGCTGTCCTTTCAAGTCTGTCCTTTGCGGCAAGAATGAACATAATTGCAAAGATAACAACCGCAAGTATGCTTGAGATTATCATTTTATCAGCCCTTCTTCTCTTTATTATTTGTGAAGCATTTTCACATAATGCACACAATCAACGATACCTATTTTATCACAATCACCCAATAAAGTCAAGAGGATTTTGTCAGTTTTGTTAAATCTTTGTCATTTCTTATGTTTTATCGCTCGATAATTTTAAAGAAATGTTGTAAAAATTGTCTGGTTTTACATAAAAAGACTAAATATACCAAAATATCCCAAAACTTACAGAGAAAGGATGTAAAGGT
>JAZQBH010000137.1:0-14956 GCA_045545655.1 Oscillospiraceae bacterium | reverse complement strand
AGTATTATCGAAACAGGCGACAAACAGGCTTTTCTGGAAAGTGCGTTCAAAAGCGCATTCAACGACACCGAGCAGCTTTTCGGCGGCAGAGGCAGACTTCCCCTTGAATGCTACGAAACAAAGCAGCTGGTGCTGGAGAGTTATTTCTCATAAAAGGCAAAAGGATTTAACCAATGAAAATTTTTGATACGCACGCACACTATTTCCGTGAGGATTTCGGCGAGGAGTTGGAAGACTTGCTTGCCGCACTCCCCGAAAAGGGCGTGGAGCGTGTAATGGCGGTAGGCTGTTCGCTCAGCGCAAGCCGTGAACAGGCTGACTTAGCCGCACGATACGATTATATATGGGCGGCGGCTGGCATTCACCCTGAGGACTGCAATAACCTTCCCGAAAACTGGCTTATGCAGATACGTCAGATGTTGTCTGAGGAGAAGGTAGTCGCTCTTGGCGAAATCGGGCTTGACTATCACTACGACGACGCACCCTCAAAGGATTTGCAGAAAGAGGTTTTCACCGCTCAGCTGGAGCTTGCAAAAGAGCTTGATATGCCCGTGATTATTCACAGCCGTGACGCTTGCGCGGACACGCTGGAAATTCTGAAACACTACAAGCCGCGTGGGGTTATGCACTGCTTTTCTTACAGTGCCGAAACCGCCGCAGAGGTTGTAAAGCTTGGGCTGTATGTGGGCTTTACGGGAGTGCTGACCTTCAAGAATGCAAAAAAGGCGGTTGAGGCGTGCAGAACAATCCCGACTTACAGGCTTTTGCTTGAAACGGACTGCCCTTATATGGCACCTGAGCCGTTCAGGGGCAAGCGCTGTGACAGCTCTATGTTACAATACACCGCCGCACGAATGGCGGAAATCAAAGGGGTTTCCACTGAGGAAATCATCAACATCACCAATGAAAACGGCATAAGGCTGTTTTTTGGATAAACGGCAAGTCCCCCGAAAACGAGGGCACAGCCGCCTGACGTAAGGGTCAGGGAAAATCAACTAATTTTTTAACGGAGGACATTATGGACGCAGACGGCAGTCGAAGTACAACACAGCAGAACACAAACAAAACGGCGAGGTTCTTTCTCGCACCGCTTATCGGGCTTGAGCGCGGGCTTTCCGCTCTCCTCAAGAAATCGCTCGGCGCAAACTACGCCGACGTTACCGAGGACGAGGTGCGTGATCTGGTTGACGCTCTCGCAAACGACAATGATGAGGACGGCATTGAAGAAAACTCGGCAACGATGATAAAGAACATCTTCGAGTTTGACGGGCTTACAGCGGCAGACGTTATGACGCACCGCACAGCAATCTCGGGTGTTGATATCAACACAATCACCCTTGACGACCTTATCTATCTTGCACTGGATATGGGATATTCGAGAATCCCTGTTTACGAGGACTCAATCGACAAAATAATCGGAATTATCGTCGTTAAAGACCTGCTCTGCCTTGTCGGAAAGACCGACCTGTCAGACTTTGACATCAGGGACTTTATCAGAGATGTAAGCTTTATCCCCGAGGCTTGCCCCTGCTCGGACGTATTCAACAGCCTTAACGATCTGAAATCGGGAATGGCGGTAGTTGTAGACGAATACGGCGGCACGGCCGGCATTATCACCCTTGAGGATATCATTGAGGAAATCGTGGGCAATATTCAGGACGAATACGACGACGAAAAATCGGATATCGTGCTGATTGAAGAAAACGTATACGAGGTTGCAGGCGAAGCCGACCCCGACGCAGTGTTCAAGCTGTTTGACGTTGAACTGCCCGAAGACCACGAATACGAAACCGTGTCGGGCTTTATCACCGACAAGCTCGGCTATATTCCCGAGGGCGGCGAGTATATCACGCCCAGCGTGGACTACGAGGGTGTTCACCTTGAGGTTACAAGCGTTGAGGACAGAACGATACTTAAAGTAAGGGTTTCACGTATTCCGTCTGATGACGCTCAATCGAAGGAGAAATCAAAGGAACAGCAGAAATGAGCAATCTGAGAAATCTGAGCAAACCAAGTAAATCTTCCCTGAAGAAAAAAGCGGCGGCCGTAATTGCACTGCTAAAAGAAGAATATCCCGATGTGAAGTGTCAGCTTGATTACACTCAGCCGCACGAACTGCTGATTGCCACACGGCTTTCCGCACAATGCACGGATAGGCGTGTGAATATGGTAACACCCGAATTATTCAAGCGGTTTCCTACGATTGAGGCATTCGCCGAGGCTGACGTGGGCGAGGTTGAAGAACTGGTGAAGTCCTGCGGACTGTATCATACAAAGGCACAGGACATTGTGACTATGTGCCGTCAGCTGCGTGACGAATACGGCGGAGTTGTTCCCGATGAAATAAGCGAGCTTGTAAAGCTTGCAGGAGTCGGCCGCAAGACTGCTAATCTCATAGTCGGCGACCTTTACGGCAAGAGCGCAATGGTGTGCGACACTCACGTGATACGGCTTACCAACAAGCTGGGGCTGTCTGTGGGAAGTGACGCTGTACGGGTTGAAAAGCAGCTGCGTGAGATTATCCCGCCCGAGGAGGGGCTGAACTTCTGTCACCGACTGGTTCATCACGGCAGAGGAGTGTGTATCGCAAGGCGACCCGACTGCGGAAAATGCGTGCTTAATCAGATTTGCAGTGAATACAAAAAACAGCAGACCCGTGACCAAAAGCAAGTCCGCTGAATAAAAATCAAAGGCTGTTCCGTGTGGGACAGCCTTTTCTGTGAGTATTTTTCCAGTTTTTCCGCAGATGGTGCTTTCTCATCAGCCATTCAGAATTCAATTCCCCGTCTTGCCCTTACCCCCTTCTGGTGAGGGTGCTTTCTGCACTCAATTTCGCTGAGGTAGTCGGCACGGGCGGTAAACTTGACGTCGGGGTTTCTGCCTGTAAGCACTATTTCCGTGGGATAGCTGTCGAGCAATTCAAGCAGACCGTCCGCAAGGGTGCGGTCAAGGAGATTGTAGTTGTATGCGGCATTGAATTCGTCAAGTATCAGCAAATCGACCTCATTCGCCCTTACCGCTGAAAATGCCGCCTTTAAAAGTCCGTTGTGGCAGAGGGTTATCGCCGCCTTGTCGTCGTCCGTCATACGGAACGAAAAACCGTAGTTCCTGTCACAGCGGCGTATCGTAATTTCGGGAATACGGCTGAGCACATTAAGCTCAGATGTGGGCACGCCCTTCATCAGCTGAACGAACATCACACGCATTCCGGCGCCTGCCGCCCTTACCGCAAGCCCTATTGAGGCGGTTGTTTTGCCTTTTCCCTCGCCGCAGTTGATATGCAGATATCCCATTAAATTTCTCCGTTCAGTATTCTGTAAAGCTCAGCCATATCAAGGCTTTCTCTTACGACTTTCGCCAGCTTGTCAAGCTCACGGTCACGCTGTTCGTCCTTTGTCAGCGAAACATTCTCGCCATAACAAAGCCCCTTTCGTTCGTAGAGTGCCTTAACGATAGCCGTACATACCTCGGGGCGGTCGAATATTCCGTGGACGTAGCTGCCCATAACATTCCCCGAATAACAGCCGTCTGTGCGGGTGCCGTCGAGTACGGACAGCCCCTCTCCCGACACGGTTGTTCTTCCGTGATGTATCTCGTAGCCCGAAAATTCCAGTCCCGACAGGCACCCGAAAAAGCCGCTCAGTTCGCCGAATTTTCCCTCAACCTGTGCGGTGTGCTTTTCCTCGGAGAACACTGTGCTTACGGACAGCAGTTCCATTCCACGCACCTCGGGGATACTGCCCTCTGCGCCGTTCGGGTCGGCGATGGTATCACCTAAAATCTGATAACCGCCGCAAATTCCGACAACGGGTGTTCCGTTTGCGGCGGCTTTTTTTATCGCCGCTTCAAAGCCGCTTTCACGCAGATACAGCATATCGGAAATCGTGCTTTTCGTGCCAGGGACTATAATCAGATCGGGCAAATCGGGATTTTTCAAATCGTGAAGATTGCTTACATACCGAAGTCCCACGCCCGAAAACTGACCGAACACGTCAAAATCCGTGAAGTTTGCCATCCGTGGGAGTTTTATTACTGCAATATCAATAACAGCGTTTTCGTCGGCGGTTGAGGTTATGCGGTCGGAGAGGCTGTCCTCGTCCTCAATGTCGCAGTGAACAAACGGCACTACCCCAAGCACTGGGACTTTGCACTTGCTTTCGAGGATTTTCACTCCCTCTGCGAAAAGGGCGCTGTCGCCACGGAATTTGTTGACGATTAGCCCCTTTACAAGCGTGCGTTCGTCCTCGTCAAGCAGCGACATTGTGCCGAAAAGCTGTGCGAACACTCCGCCCCTGTCAATGTCCCCAACCAACAACACGGGAACGTTATACCGCTTTGCTATGCCCATATTCACGATGTCGTCGGACTTTAAGTTAAGCTCCACGGGACTTCCTGCACCCTCTATCACCACTATATCGTGGCTGTTACAAAGGCGGCTGAAGCTTTCGTCAATTGCGGGGAGAAATTCCCTTTTTCGGCTGAAATACTCCCTCGCCGACATATTCCCCACAGCCTTTCCGTGGACTATCACCTGTGAGCCGCTATCGCTTGTTGGCTTTAAGAGAATGGGGTTCATATCCGCTGTCGGTACTTCCCCTGCCGCCTGTGCCTGTAGCGCCTGTGCTCTGCCAATTTCCAGTCCCTCGGCGGTGACGAAGGAGTTATTCGCCATATTCTGCGACTTAAAAGGGGCGACAGAATACCCGTCCTGTGTGAATATTCTGCACAGTGCCGCCGTGAGAAGACTTTTCCCCACGTTCGACATTGTGCCTTGTATCATAATCGTTTTCGCCAAAGAAAACACCTCTTTTTATCGTGTGAAATATATTATAACCGCAACAACCGTAAATTTTATCAACAACGAAATCAACAGTGTTGAAAACCCTGTAAGGTACATCAGGCGGTTGGCACGGCGGATATCCTCGTTTTCAATCGGGCGGCGGCTGTCGCCGATAAACGGCTTTTTATGCAGTTCCCCGAAGTAGTATGCGTCGCCCGCAAGCTGAACGCCAAGCGCACCGGCGCACACAGACTCGGTCTGTGCGGAGTTGGGGCTTGCGTGGTTGCGGCGGTCACGTTTCCATATACGGTGTGCGTTTTTCATATCATACCCCAGTATTCCAGCTGAGAGTATCATAGCAACCGCCGTAAACCGTGAAGGAATGTAGTTCAGAAAATCGTCAAGCTTTGCAGCAAATCTGCCTATCTTGCCGTATTTCTCGTTGTTGTAGCCTATCATAGAATCCATAGTGTTTGCCGCTTTATAGAAAAAACCAAGCGGCGCTCCGCCGAGTGCGGTGAAGATTATCGGTGCGGTTACTCCGTCTGAGGTGTTTTCGGCGACGGTTTCCACCGCCGCCTTTATTATGCCCTCACGGGTGAGCGAGGCGGTATCTCTGCCGACTATCATAGAAACGGCTTTTCTCGCCGCCTCGGTGTCGTCCTCCTTGATTGCACGGTATACCTTCATACTCTCGGTACGCAGTGACTTCGCCGCAAACAGTGAACAGCACATCACGCTTTCCACTGCAATTCCCAGAACGATGTTCACCTTATAGCACACAATCAGCAACGCAAGCGGCACACCTGTTGAAATCAGCAGAACGATTAGTGCAAGCAATGCTCCCCCGAACACAAGTGACTTTGAAAACAGCCGTCTTGCAAGTTTTTCCAATCCGCCGATAAGCAAGCCTATAAAGCGGATAGGGTGCACGGCTGACAGGCAGTGTGGGTCGCCGATTATGCAGTCAAGCACAAACCCCATCGTTATGGGGATAAGGCATATATATTCCATTGAGTTTTCCTCACGTTAAGTATTCAGAATTGTATGGTAGAAATCCTGTGCAATGCTCCCTATTTCCACGCAGGGGGCAAACGCCTGTGCGATAATCACAGCCGCAAGCACGGCAAGCTCGCATATCTGGAGGAAAAATCCCGCAAGGTCGCCTGTAATTCCGCCGAACTGCTTATACGAAAACACCCGATAAAACACGAACACCAGTACCGCCGCCGCAATTGCCGCCGCACCAAGCAGAATGTCGATAAACAGCATAACCACGCATATTGCGGCTGTTACGAGCGAGAGCGTTATCACCGTTGCACGTTTGTGTGCGGGCTTTGTAAAGCTATACAGTGCGCCGTCGAATTTCGCCGATCTGAACGTCACTGCCGCAATGCCGCTCAGCGACCGTGAGAGCGTGTATCCGCACGCTGTTACCGCCACAGCCGGATCAAGCAACATCTCCGAAAACAGCCCGAGCTGTAACAGAAAATACACGCACAGCCCGATTACGGCAAACGAGCCGACGTGGGGGTCTTTCATTATCTCCAGCTTGCGTTCACGGGGTTGGTGCGAGTGGTAGGCGTCAAGCACGTCGCAGTAGCCGTCGAGGTGTATTCCTCCGCAGACAATGAGCGGAATTACGCACGACACCGCCGCAATAAGCACGTTTCCAATGCAATAGTAATTGCACAGCCACCACCAGCCGTAAAGCAGACCGCCGATTATAAGTCCCACCAGTGGGAAAAAGCAGAGGGAATAGCGGCGGTTTTCTTCCGTCCACGCCACTCGTGGTGCAGGAATTTTTGAATACATAAGCATCGCCGAGCAAAGCGATTTAAGCAAGGTTTTCATTGAAGTTGTCCTTTCAGCACAACGGGTATTCCGTACACCGCCTCTATCACAGTGTCGGAAATCTCAGCAAGGCGACGGTTGATTTCGCCCACAGCCTTTATATACTCCACCGTTTCGGGGGAATAGTTTCTATCCACAATTCCGTCACTGCCAACGTCATTGGTGACAAGCACCAGCGTTTTCAGCTTATTCTCCTGGGCGAGAGTGCGTATTCCGCCCACTACCCTGTCGGCGGTTTCTTCTGCGCCGATAAAACCGCCCGAAAACATTTCGTTTGCGGCGAGAGTGGTAACGCATTCAAGCAGAGCCGAGCTATGCGGCGGCAAGGCTATCGCCCCGATATTTGTCTGCTGTTCGATAGTGAAAAAGCCCTTGCCCTTGCGCATTTCACGGTGACGTGCAATTGCGGTCTGCGCCGCCTCGCCGTGAGGGGGCATTGTGGCAATGTAGAACTTGCTATCCGAATTATCGAGAATATCCTCGGCTATGTGGGATTTGCCGCACTTTGCGCCGCCAGTAATGAGTATTATCATTTATTTGTATTCCTTATATTGTTCTATCCCCGAATTTTCAAAGCGTCTGCCGTTATAGTAAAGGTTTTCTGCGCCTTGAAGCATTCGCAGAAGCATAATGCCGCCTGTGCCCTCTCCGATATGCATTGCGGCACAGATAGGCGCTGACAATCCGAGATACTCCATAAGGGCTTTCCCAGACGGCTCTGACGAGATGTGAGAGGGGAGCATAAAATCACGGGATTTCGGCTCAATTGCGTAAGCTACTGCTGCCGCCGCCGCAGACACTACTCCGTCAACGATTATCGGCACACGGTATACCGCTCCGCCTAGATACAGCCCAACCATTCCAGCAATGTCAAAGCCGCCTGTCTTTGCGAGTACATCAAGAGGGTCTGATTTATCGGGAGCGTTCACCTCGATTGCCTTGTGTACGGCGGCAATTTTTCGGGAAAGTCCCTCGGTTGAAAGTCCTGCGCCTCTGCCTGTCATCTCCTCAACAGGGCGACTAAGCAGTACGCTTGTTATCGCAGAAGCGGCGGTTGTGTTGCCGATACCCATTTCACCTGCAATGACAACGCTGTTCCCCTTTTCGGCAAGGTCACGGACGATATCCATAGCATAGCTTATGGCGGATACTGCCTGTTCACGGGTCATAGCGGCAGATTTTGTAATATCCGCCGTTCCGTAAGCGGTTTTGTATCGGGGAACTTCGGCAACGTCCGAGTTCATTCCCATATCATAGGCGGTGATGGTGATGTCAAGCCCCTCAGCGAGTACGTTCACCGTGGATTTTCCGAGGTTTATATCACGGGCGACAATTGCAGTAACGGAGCTGTCCGTCTGCGTTACGCCCTGTGCGGTAACGCCGTGGTCGCCGCACATAACGGCGCACGCACTGCGGCGGAAGGTTACGTCTGCACTGCCTGTAATTCCAGCCGCCTTAACGAAAATATCCTGTAACAAGCCAAGTCCGCCAAGCGGCATTGCTATTGCGTTGAACCGCCTTTCGCACTCGTTCTGTGCGGCTGAGTTAAGCGGCTTTATTCTGCATAATCTGTTCATAAATATTCAGTTACCTTTTAGCATAAGCCCCGTAACAGAGCGTACTCACGTCCATTACGGGGCGGAAATAGTGAACGCATAAGCTACGCTTATGCTATTAGTGAAAATTGAATAGTGAATAATGAATAGTATTGGTATCGGCTTCGCCGATAAATTTTAATTTATACCAATAAGGTACAATAATTCACTAAGAGGGCAAGGCGAGCACATACACCTCATCAGCGTTTTGTCATTGGCGTAATGCCCCCATTTTCAGTTATCCAACAGTTTGATTCAATTTACTTGATGAGTTTCGCAAGCATTGCAGGAGAAAGCATTTTTCCCTCACGCAGTGCCGAGATAAGCACAGGAACATTGTCGTGGTTCTGGCAAAGCTCTCGGCTGATTACAGAGGCAAAGCCAGCCGCAAGCTCGTCGCCTGAGAAAGCCGCCTTGTGTCCTCCGCTGAGGGTCATATCTATATTTTCTGCACTCTGCGAAAGCGTGCTTATCGCATTCAGCTTGATACACGCAAACGCCGTGAGGAAATACGCATAATTCTCGAATATGGAATACTTTTCCGAATAGAACGGCACAGCAAGCTCAAACAGCAGATTAAGCGCAATGTTGCGCAGACCGAAGTCGTTTCCCGACATTTCAGCCAGCCGCTTTTCGCCGTTTTCGTAGAGGGCGGCGCTGAACTGTCCGTCGTCGGTTTTCAGCATATCAAGCGTTGTGCCGCCTGCAAGCTTTTGTGTAAGCGTGCCGAGAAAGCCCAGCTTTACGTTGATATCGGGCTGAATTTCGTCAAGCTGTTTAAAAGTTCTGCCGTCTGACAGACTTCCTTTAAGCTGTGCAATAAGCTGAGGGAGAATGTTAGTCTGCCTGTCGGCTACCACACGGCTGAGCATATCCGCAATGGAAGCGCCACGCACAATTGCGGTTTCCACAGGGATTTTCTTGTCGGAAATAAGCGTGTAGAACAGCTCGAACAGGTCTATTCTGTAGAAATATTCGGGGTGACGCTGAAAGGTTTCCTTTGCGTCACGCTTAACCGCCGACAGCCGCTCGTTGTTCTTCACGGGTACGTTCACGAGGTTCATCGCCTTTGGGTCGGATAACAGTCTTTTCGACACCTCAGGACAGGACAGGTTGCAGCTGCGGTAGATGTATGTAAACTTCTTTGTATGTATGTCGAACGCCATTCTGTATTTTCTCGGAAACTCATAGCAGGTGTCGCACAGGTAGTCCTCGCCAAGCTCCTTCTGGATTATGCATAGGTTATCCTCAGTGAGAAACGGACATCTGCCGCCCTCTTTAAGGATAATGCGGTTATTTTTAGGAGCGTTGTCGGTACGCTCGAAGCTTTCGTCCATAAGCTGTTTAAGCGTATCCGAGCAGGCGGCGGATTTAACCTTGTTCACCTCGTCGTCAGTCCACGCTATATTCCAGCCGATACAGCAGGAGAATTTGCACGGACCGCCTATACATCTGAAATCCTTATAATACTCGGGTTGTCTGAAATACATAATTATCTCCAATTCAATCGTTTCAACGGGGGATTATGTCAAAATATTCCCCGAAAATTTTATTTAATAAGCAGTGAAAGGTCGGCTGGCTTTGTAAACTTCATTTCTCTGAGAATTGCCAGTATTGTTTCCGACTTTCCTTTGCTTTGTGAGAGCGAACGGCTTATTATAGAAGTAAAGCCATATACCTTTTCCTTGCCTCTTACGTGTATTCCAAAGCCGTCTTCATATCTTGCATTTATTCCCTGGTCGCCGTTGGACATAGCCGCAGCCGCATTCAGCTTAGCACACGCAACAACTGTAAGGAAAAGGCTGTAGCTTTCAAACAGTGTACACTTCACCATAGGATTGAACGGCACATGCATCTCAAACAGGAAGTTGAGAGCTATATTGCGCAGCCACCAATCCTCGCCGCCGAACATATCATTCAGGTTCTTTTCGCCTATCAGATACTTTTTAAGGTCAAGCTTGCCCTCGGGGGTTCTTAGCATTCCGATTGCGTTGTTTCCGTCAAGTGCACGGATAACCTTGCTTACAAAGCCGACCTTCATTACATAGTCGGGCTTAATCTGCTCGATATTCTGGAAAAGTCCGCCCTTGATAAAGCCCTCGTGAAGCTCGTTGATTGCGGAGGGTATCATATCATAATTCTTCTGCTCTACGATTTCATCAAGAATTTTTGCGGCAATTGCACCGTTAATCAGCACCGCCTCAACGGAATATCTTGTATCAGAAATCAAATTGTAAAAGAACTCAAATAATTCGGTTCTGTATTTTAATTCAGGGTTACTGTCGTATTTACCCTTGTCGTTATGTACATGTCTGAGAACCTCAGGAGTTTTTACAGGAATGTTGACAAGCCGCATAGCGTTCTTATCTTCAACAAGCCGTTTTGACACCTCAGGACACGAGGGATAGCAATATCGATACACACAAGGATTACTGTCAGTTTCGTGTTCATATCCTGCACGATACTGACGGGGATAACTTGTACAGGTATACGACAGATATTCTTCACCCAATTCTTTCTGTATACAGCACAGGTTGTCCTCTGTCAGAAAAGGACAGCGGCGTGCGTTGCCTAACTTTACTTTATAGCCATTTTCCTGTTCTGATTCTTCAAAGCTGTTTTCCATAAGCGTACGCAATTCGTCTGAACAAGCAGAAGCGTTCTTTATTTTGTCGATTTCTTCCTTAGTCCAGTCTATATTCCAACCTGCACAGCAGGTATAGATGCACTCGCCGCCCTTACATCTGAAATCCTTGAAATACTCGGGCTGTCTGTAATACATAATACCACTCCTGTATCTTATTATTGCTATGCCGAAAAGGGCACAATACTCCTTATATATTTTACCATCTGCACGGGGATTTGTCAATACTAAAAGTTGTGGTGTTGCAAGGCAGAGCCTCAATGTCCCCCTCGCAGAGGGCTGATTGAATATAAATTTTCAGCGTGGGCGGCACGGTATCGCCCTTGTCATAAAAAATCGGAAAAATTTGCAAAAAACACTTGACAAATTCTGACGAGAGGTGTATAATATAATCAAACATTTGAACAGTTGTTCAAATGATAAACCGAACAATCCGAAGGAGTGATAATATGAAGGACGATATTCCGCACTGCGACTATATGCACGCTCACCCTGAGCTTATCGGCAATATAGCCGACAGTATGCCCGACGACGACACGCTGATTGACCTTGCAGAGCTTTTCCGTGTATTCGGCGACAGCACACGTATCAAGATACTCACTGCCCTCAGCAAGGGCGAGCTTTGCGTGTGCGATATTTCAAAGGTAGTGGGAATGTCTGACAGTGCAGTGTCGCACCAGCTGAAAATCCTCAAGAACGCAAAGCTGGTAGGCTTCCGCCGTGACGGAAAAACGGTGTTCTACTCCCTCGCCGACGACCACGTTACCACAATCATAAATCAGGGACTTGACCACATCAACGAATAAGGAGTGATTATATGACATTCTGGGACAAAGTAGCGGGCATTTACGACCTTGCCGAAAGCCTTAATGGCAAGGTGTACACCGAAATGTGCGACATCACAAGGCGGCTTATTCCCAAGGGTGCAAAGGTGCTTGACTGTGCGGCTGGCACAGGCGAACTCACCTTTGCGGCGGCGGAAAAAGCAAGCAGTGTGCTTTGCACTGACCTCTCGGAGAATATGCTGAACAAAGCCCGTGAAAAAGCTGAAAAGCTGGGATTTTCCAACATAGCCTTCGAGAAACGTGACATCTTTTTTCAGCCCGACCCCGACAACACTTATGATGTTGTTATTGCAGGAAATGTTCTGCACCTGCTGGACTACCCCTATTACGCCGTACACGAGCTTTACCGTGTGCTGAAGCCAGGCGGAAAACTGCTTATTCCCACGTTCACCACAAAGAACAAGGGCGAGGTTTTTATCAGGCTGTACAAGCTGATGGGGTTCAACCCGAAGAAAAGCTATTCCCCGTCGGAATACCGTGACAGGCTGAAAGGGTTCATCTTCCTTCTGAACGAAAATTATGACTGCAAGGCTGTGCTCAATCACAAGCTGATTAAAGGACTTATACCGTGCTGTTATGCGGTAATCACCAAGACAACCAATGATTAAGGAGAAATATTATGAAAAAGACATTCAAGCTTATTGACCTGGACTGTGCAAACTGTGCCGCTAAAATGGAAGCCGCAATCAACAAGATTGACGGAGTGACCTCTGCGACCGTAAGCTTTATGACTCAGAAGCTCACTATTGAAGCCCCCGACGATGTTTTCGACAGCGTGCTTGAAAAGGCTGTTAAGGCAATCAGTAAGGTGGAGCCTGATACAAAGGTGGTTTTGAAGTAACCCCCACCCCCGACCCCCTCCCCTTTGGGGAGGGGGAGAAGAGAGGAGCGGGGCTACCCGAAGTCGCCCTTTGTTGCACGGCACCCGTGCCGTGCTTTTGGGGCGACAACCGAAACATCCTGTTTCGCCCCTGCACCCATCGGGGGAGCAATGCTCCCCCGAACCCCCTACATTATAACTCAAATCGCTTTTGAGGTGATTATTTATGAGCAGAAAACAGAAGAAATTGCTTTGCCGTATCATTATTGCGGCGGTGATTTTCATAATCGGACTTTTTGTGCCGAAAAGCGACGTTACATTCTCGGTGCTGTGGTTTGTACGGCTTGGCGTATTCCTTGCGGCATACCTTGTTGTCGGCTGGGATATACTGTGGAAGTCAATCCGCAACATAGCGCACGGACACATCTTCGACGAGAATTTTCTGATGACGATAGCCTCTGTAGGCGCAATGATTATCGGCGAATACTCCGAGGGCACGGCGGTTATGCTGTTCTTCCAGACGGGCGAGCTGTTTCAGTCCGTTGCCGTGGGCAAGTCACGCAAATCCATTGCGGATATGATGGATTTAAGTCCCGATTATGCAAATGTTGAGCGTGACGGAGAAGTCACCGAGGTTGACCCCGACGAGGTTCAAATCGGCGATGCTATCGTTGTAAAACCAGGCGAGAAAATTCCGCTTGACGGCGTGGTGTGCTTCGGCGAAAGCTCGCTGAATACAGCCGCACTCACGGGCGAAAGCGCCCTGCGTGACGTGGCTGTCGGGGACGAGGTAATCAGCGGCTCGGTGAACACCTCGGGTCTGCTTAAAATCACCGTAACAAAGCGCTACACCGACAGCACCGTTGCGAAAATCCTCGAACTCGTGGAAAACTCTTCCACAAACAAAGCAAAAACCGAGAACTTCATCACACGCTTTGCCGCTGTGTATACCCCTATCGTGGTAATTGCCGCTGTATTGCTTGCGGTAGTGCCTTCCCTTTTCACAGGCGAATGGAGCGTGTGGATTTACAGAGCGCTTACATTCCTTGTTGTAAGCTGTCCGTGTGCGCTGGTTATCTCCGTGCCGCTGTCGTATTTCGGCGGAATAGGCGGAGCGTCAAAGCACGGAATTATGATAAAGGGTGCTAACTACTTAGAGGCTCTTGCTAAGGCGAAAATATTCGTGTTCGACAAGACAGGCACGCTTACAAAGGGCAGTTTTGCCGTGTCGGAAATCTGTCCGACTGAGGGCATTGCCGAAAATGAACTCCTTTCAAGCTGTGCCTGTGCAGAGCAGTTTTCCAATCACCCGATTGCGCTCTCTATCGTGAATTATGTAGAAAAGCAGAATATCCCCAACGCTGAAAACGCTGAGGAAATCGCAGGAAAAGGCGTTGTCGCAAATTCCAACGGCAAGCGGATAGCGGCGGGAAATCTGCGGCTTATGCAGAGCGAGGGTATCACTTCGCTCACCGAAACGGACGTTGCAGGCACGGTTATTCACTGTGCCGTTGACGGCGAATATTACGGCTATATAGTAGTATCCGACGAGGTTAAGGAGGACAGCTCCTCTGCCCTTTCTGAACTCAGAAAACTCGGTGCTGAAAAGACTGTTATGCTTACAGGTGACCGCAAATCCGCCGCCGAAAAGACCGCCGCACAGCTTGGTCTTGACGAGGTGCATTCGGGCTTGCTCCCTGACGGCAAGGTTACGCTTGTTGAGGAAATCTACAGGAACAAATCCCCGAAAAGTGCTATGTGCTTTGTGGGCGACGGTATGAACGACGCTCCCTCGCTTGCCCGTGCGGATGTGGGAATTGCAATGGGTGCGCTCGGTAGTGACGCCGCTATCGAGGCGGCGGATATAGTGCTTATGAACGACAATGTTTCAAGCATTCCGCTGGCAGTGAGAATGGCAAGAAAAACACGCACAATCGTCACGCAGAACATAGTGTTTGCACTTTCGGTAAAGGTAGGTGTGCTGGTGCTTTCGGCGCTGGGATACTCGAATATGTGGGCGGCAGTTTTCGCAGATGTGGGCGTGTCCGTGATTGCGATACTCAACGCTATGCGTTGTATGAAGATATGATAGACTTCCTTCCCCATTATATTTTTACTGAATATTGAATAGCAGATAGGAGGTTTTTATGAATATAAGAGAATATGCGGTAAGTGTTCTTGCTTCTCTGTCAGAAGAAAAAATGCTTGAATTTATAAAACAATTTGCAGATGAGAGCACATTAGCAAAATTAGAAAGCGATATGCTATTAGCAAATCCTAATACAAATAAATATTCCAACTTCAGAGAATTTATGGAAGAAGTGGAGAAATAAAAAGTTGCGACACAGAGCGTCGCTGAGGGGGACGTTGTCTAAGTCGCCCTTTGTTGCACGACTTCCGTGTCGTCCCCCTGTGACC
>JAZQBH010000136.1:0-16890 GCA_045545655.1 Oscillospiraceae bacterium | reverse complement strand
CATAACGTAGTACTTGCACAGCGAGCCGAGCATCTTCATATAGTCAGCGTCCCAGTTGCCGCCTGCGTTGCGCATAAGCTCGTCGTGGATACGTCCGCCGATACGGATAACCTCGCCCTGAACGGTGTTGCACATTCCGCTGTCGGGGATAAGCATTCCCCACAGCTCGTTGTGCTGGTCAAGATAATCCTTTGCTTTCACCATAATCGGGGTTGTATCAACAGGTGCGGAACAGGTCTGGTCAAGGCGGTCATCGTCCTTCTCGTTGTACTTTTTCTTCGGCTTTTTCCTCTTTTCTATGCAAGTAAACTCGTGCTCTTCCGCAAATTTTGCCGCATAGCTGTCCTTGGGTGCTACTACGGTAAATCCACTGTAATATCCGTCAAACTCGTAGTCGGGATTTTCGTTGTGGAATGCGTCTTTATGTATTGTTGTCACGCTTGCAGGAATAGACATTGTGCGGTAGTAAGGACCATAACCAAATGAAAGGTTATCCAGCTCTGTAACGCCCTCAGGAAGCTCTATATCAGACAGACTAAGACAGCCCGAAAAAGCACACTGCTTTATTGCTTTCACACCTTCGGGGATAGTAATATCCTTGAGATTTGCACAGCCGTGGAACACTGACTGTTCAATCACATCAACTCCGCTCGGAATTTCAAACTGTCTGAGCGACTTGCAATCGGTAAAAGTACTTTTGCCAATCCATTCAACGTCCTTCGGCAGTTTTACTTCTCTGAGGCTTATGCAGTTGTAGAATGCGCCGCTTCTTACCCACTTAACGCTGTCGGGGATATGTACTGTTTCAAGGTTGTCGCAGTACTCGAATGTATTACTGTCAATGATTGCAACTCCGTCGGGAATAGTAACCTCTGTGAGTGCGTGGCAGTTTCTGAATGCGCCGTCGCCAATGCGTACTACCGACTTCGGAATTTCGATTTCTGTAAGCGCCGTGCAGTTGCAGAACGCATTGTCGCAGAGTATCTGCAGTGACTGCGGCAGTTTCACGGATTTCAGCAATGTCTTGTACGCATAGACATTGAACGGCGGCTGTTGTGTCGGCTCTTTCTTGGGCTTTCTGAATTTGTTGTAGCCCCAGGGGTCAACGTCCAGTTTAACAGGCTGTTTCTTGTTGAACGAGAATGCAAGTCCGCCGATTGCGGTAATTCCCTCGGGCACTTCCACATCAGCCTTGTCGCCCTTGTACAGAAGAAGTATATTGTTGAGCGTTACAAAGTCGCCCTTGGTTTTCTTGCAGAGGTTTTCAAACCACTTTGTTCTGTTGAACGCATAGCATTCTACCCAGCGGACGCTTTCGGGGATAGTGATATTTTCAAGGCTTTCACAGCCCTCAAACGCACTCTCGCCGATTGCGGTTACGGTGTCGGGGATTACTACCGAAGTAATCGCCTTGCGCTCAGCGGAGTTTGTCAATCTCAGTGCGTAGGGGTTGAACGCATTCCAGCCGATACGAACAACCTTCTTCTTGCCGACCATCGAGGGGATTACAACCTCTTTCGCTGTGCCCTTGTAGCCTGTAATTTCCACAGTAGTATCGGAGAGGTTGTTGAAAATCCATTCCTTTTTAAGCTCTGCGGCTGAAAGCGGATTTACGGGCTTTTCAGCGTCCTTCTGCTTTTTCTCCTTCACCTTTGCGGTCTGCTTTTCGGTGAAGTTTGCGTTCTTGTATTCCTCAAGCATTGCCTTCAGTTTTTTGTCCTCGGTCATCTCGATAACCATTTCGATATCGGCAACAGGAATAATCTTTTCCTCTGTCATATAGCGGATAAGCAGCTCGCTTGCGTTCTGGTAGAGCTTTTTGCGCTGGCTGTTTACAAACTTTCTGTTTGCGGCAAGCACTTCCTCGTCAAACTCTCTGCCCTCGTAATAGCATTTGAGAAATCCGTTCAGCGCCCAGCCTCTGAAATTCTTGAACCACTCATTGGAAACAGGAATGTGTGGTGCATAAATCAGCAAGTCCTTTACCCCCTTGAAGGGCGAAGCCGGCATAGCCCATAAAGTACGTTCCTTGGGGCTGTTAAGAAAAGTGATCGTTTTAAGATTTGTACAACCGCTGAACATCAATATTCCGATATCTTTATTATTCGGCTCAACCAATACCGATTCAAGCGAGGTGCAGTTTGCGAACGCACCCTCATACACAAAACCCAGTCCGGACGGAATAGTGAGTTCTTTAAGAGCAGTACAGCCGCTGAACGCATAATAACTGATACCCCATATATTCTGCGGCAAATGAAGGTCGACAAGCGAGGTGCACCCCTTAAACGCAGAATCCTCTATCAAACTAAGTCCATTGGGAAGTGTTAAAGATTTGATAAATGTGCAGTTTCTGAAAACGCCCTTGTCGATTTTTGTTACACCCTCAGGGATAACCACGTTTTCGTCCTCGCCCTTGTAGCCTGTAAGTACGCCGTCTTTAATAATAAATTCCATTTTCGTTCTCCTTGTAACATATTATTTGGTTTGAGTTTGTTTTATTTCAGAAAATAACTGTCAGCGAACTGTATCGCTTTTTGGCGGAACAGGTTTTGCAATCGACGCAAATTTTGATAAAACCTTTTCCTGATTTTCAAGGTGATTGGGCATCTGCTTGAATACACCAGCACGCTTGGGGAATTGCAGTCTGAAGTAGCCCTGATTTTTCATCGTGATGTTCACCTTTGTCACACCAAGAAAGCCCTTCTTGATTTTAATGCTTTCGATATCCTCAAAGCGGAACACCTTTCCGATGTCGCCGTAGCGGATTGGTTCAGCAAGGGTTTCAGGCTCGGCGAAGTTTCTGTCGCCGAAGAAGTAAGCATACCGCTCCTGCAAAGCGTCTGCCACGATAAAGCAGTTTTCGGTAATGCCGATGTAGATGTCGCACAGAGAATGCTTTTCCTTGCTGAGATAAACCATATCATAGCCGCCCTGCTCAGGAGGACACGGCACGATTACGCCCTCGTCGTCAAGCACAGCGCAGTCCTTGTAGGCTACCTTTGTGGCACGTCCGTTTGAGATAGCACGCACAGAGGCGATAAGCGTTTCGCCCTGCGGCAGATACGGCAGATACTCGCCGATTTTCTTTTCCATATTCTTAACGCTGAATACCACGTCGCCTGTTGATACAAATATTTCGTCCATAATAAAATTCCTTTCAGTTATAAATTAGTACGTTCCAAAAACTTTCTATAATAACATTATAATACAAAAGAGGTACTATGTCAATAGGTTTTTGAAAAATTTATCAGAAAAAATATCGAAGTCGGCTTATTCTGAAAGGAAACGCCTGTGCAGGCTTGTTGAACAGAAAAATCCCCTGCCATATTGACAGGGGCGATTTGTATGGTTTGGCAAGAAGGCTTTATTCAACCTTGTCTGATTGTTTTGCTTTTATGTTGAGAATAATTTCTGATATAACTCCGACAATAAAAATAACAAGAAAAGTTATAACAAAAATAAACACACCTTTATGGCAGGAAAGGTTATAGATTTTGCCTGGGTCCATATCGGACGTAATCTGACTTGTTGTTATTTTCAAAATAAAACTGCCTAAGAAATGGCCAAGAATTGTTCCGATAAGAGTACCCAAAGTAACGAAAGATGAAAGCAATGTACGGTCAAATATAATAAGTAAAACAGACAATACCCATATATAGCAGTAAAGGTTACGTCCCATCCACTCAAACATATACACATCTTTCAGAAGCGTCATTGAGAGAATTTGCAAACCCACATAAACAACCAGTGCAATAACAAATGAAATAAGCTTTTTCCGTGGATTTCGGGTTAAAAAATCTTTCATAAAAATCACACCACCCAATATTCTGTCATAGAAATCCAAGCTGAGCCAACACCTGGCTTGTAATATCTCGAAGCATTGTTGGACCAACCGTCAACTATCTGAAAATATTTATCACCGCTTGTATAGTTTTTATATCCTACAGCAATTACCCAATGCCACGAATTAAGGTCATCTTCCAACAACAGACCGCAAGGTCTGTTATTTCTGATTGCTTCATTTTCTGCAGCAATTCTATTATTCAGTGACACGCTACGGTCGGTATAATATTCCAAATTATATCCTCTATTATTGAAATACTCCTCAGCGTCATCGGCAATAGTAGCTTTAGGACCGTTGCCTACAACATTATGTACAGCCTTGAATGTTTCAATGCGGTCATTATCTACCATAAGATTGGTTTTTCCTCTTTCAACAAAATATAGTGCAAGATTGGCTACCGCCACAGACACACAGTGATTTGAGGCATAACTTGAAGTTTCGCCCGTACTAACCCAATCTACATAAGCATAATTATTTATTGAACAAGACGTATTTGCACCTGACGGCATATTACTTACATCGATAAAACCATAATCGCCATCTCCGCAAGGCATAGGTGTGTTTTCAAGGATATTTTTTTGCTGAGTAATTACATCTGCAAGTTCGGGATTTGATTCGGACAGGTCGGGATAATTATCATATAGGTTTGATGTATTAATATTCTCTGAAAGCATCATTATTTCTCCAACATTGTACACTGATAAAGGATTATTATATATAATATGTGGGTCGTCAGTATTATCCAGAATTTCTCTGATTAGTGGATTGCAACCTTGACCAAACTCAATTGCTGTTGGATTTTCGATATTGTTATTGATAACTGCATATGCAGTATCATCAGTTAATTCCACATAATAAGCAGATACGCTTCCTTCGGTGTTATACAAAGGCACAATTTCAATATCGGAAAGATCATTGTTCCAGAAATTCATATCACTCTGAGATGAAGCCAAGAAATAATGTGAAGCTAAAATTACATCTGTTGTGTCAAGCCCTAAATCCACATCTGCCACATTTGAGATAGAATAAGCTGATGTGTTTATCAGTGGGCTTGTGCAGGATAATACCGACACCATAACACTAGCCAAAATCCGTTTCATAATTTTTGTATTCATAAAAATGTCCTCCTAAAATTGTTGTAGTTTTTCTGCCGCAGATTATTTCGCTTACCCGATATCGCAGAATAATTCTACGTCAATTACAGAGAGGAAAGCCGATTTGATATGTTACGCTGTCCTGTCTGCAAAGCTCCCGATACAGCTTCGCAAACGGGGGACACTACCTTGCTTCCATTATACCCGATAAGATTGAAGATTGCAATATCTTCATTGTGAAAAGCATAAATCAGAATTTTCCCCTCTATAATATAAATCTATTTTTAGGTCGATTTGTTATGGCAGTTTTTCAAAAAAATGCAGATAATAGCTGATTTTCGTATATCTGCACAAAAGCGGCTATGTGCATTTGGCATAATTTACAACAAAGCAACCGCCGTATCACACGATACAGCGGTTGTTCTTATATCAGCATTGAAATAATATTGTTCGACACGAGAAATCCCTCGGGGGTGAGCGACAGCCGCTCGCCGTCGGTGCGGTAGAGGTTCTTCGGTATCAAAGGAAGTCTGTCCCTTATCTCGTCGGTAAGGGGTATTCCCTCAGTTAAGCGAAGTCCGAGCAGTATGTGTTCTTCCTCGCTGTCGGGGTCGGTTTCCGTGGGCACTTCGGGCTGAACATCGCTCTCTATAAAATCTGCAAGACTTCGTGGAACAGCATACCGCACTCCCTTGTAAAACGAATGAGCAGACGGCCCTATTCCGATATATTCCTCGCAGTGCCAGTATTTCAGATTATGGCGGCTTTCATAGCCCTCTTTCGCAAAATTGCTGATTTCGTACTGACGAAAACCACGCTTTTCAAGTTCGCTCACGGCAAGCAGATAAAGCTCCGCCTGTTCGTCGTCATCTGGTACGACGGGCGGATTTTTCCCGAAAGCGGTGTTCGGCTCAATCTTCAGCATATACGCAGAAATGTGCGTAACAGGCAGACCGCACAGCCTGTCAATCGTGGCGACAAGCGACTGCCTTGTCTGCTGTGGAACGCCGAGCATAAGGTCAGCGGAAACGTTCGTGAACCCGTGCTTTGCCGCCTCGTACAGCATACCCTCCGCTCTGCCGGCGGAATGTATCCGCCCGAGTGCGGAAAGCTCGCTGTCGTTCAGCGACTGCACCCCGAACGAAAGTCGGTTTACGCCTGCTTTTTTCAAGTCCTCGAAAACGTAGCAATCCACGGTTTCGGGGTTGCACTCAAACGTGATTTCAGCGTTCTCCGACAGCCGCACGTTGCTCAGCACCTCGCCTGCAACCGTGTGGCACAGCGAGGGTGTTCCGCCGCCGAAGTACACCGTGTCGTACATCTCTGGAAATCTGCGCAGATTGCGGAGAACAGCAGAGATGTACTCCGACTTGTTTCTCAGCTCCCCCGAATAAAAGTCGCAGTAGGGGCATTTCTTCACGCAGAACGGCACGTGGATATATAGTCCTGTCGGCTTACTCATCGTCAAGCTTAAGCACAGCCATAAACGCCTCCTGCGGCACTTCCACAGTACCGAAACGGCGCATACGCTTTTTGCCTTCCTTCTGCTTTTCAAGCAGTTTTTTCTTACGGGTAATATCACCGCCGTAGCACTTTGCAAGCACGTCCTTGCGGAGCGCCTTGATGGTTTCACGGGCGATAATCTTGCCGCCTACGCAAGCCTGAATAGGAATTTCAAACAGCTGACGTGGAATATTCTCCTTCAGCTTTTCAGCCATCTTTCTCGCTCTTGTATAGGCGCTGTCAGCGTGAACGATAAACGAAAGTGCGTCTATCACCTCGCCGTTAAGCATAATATCCAATTTCACAAGCTTTGACGGAACAAAGCCTATCATCTCGTAGTCGTAGCTTGCATAGCCGCGTGTGCGTGATTTTAGTGCGTCAAAGAAGTCGTAGACTATCTCGTTCAGCGGCAGTTCGTAGTGCAGGTCACAGCGGTTCTGGTCGAGATACTTCATATCCTTGTAGATACCGCGTCGGTTCTGACACAGCTCCATAATTCCGCCGACATACTCAGACGGAGTGTAGATATGTGCGTTCACCATAGGCTCGTAGCTTTGTGCGATAAGCGTGGTGTCGGGGTAGTTGGTAGGGTTGTCAATCATCATAACTGTGCCGTCGGTCATTTCAATCTTGAATACAACTGAGGGGGCTGTTGTGATGATGTCGAGGTTATACTCACGCTCAACACGCTCCTGAATAATCTCCATGTGCAGAAGTCCCAGAAATCCACAACGGAAGCCGAAACCGAGGGCAATGGAGCTTTCAGGCTCATAAGTGAGGGACGCATCGTTAAGGCTCAGCTTGTCGAGAGCGTCACGCAAATCGGGATACTTAGCTCCGTCAGCAGGATAGATACCGCTGAACACCATCGGGTTTACTTCACGGTAGCCCGCAAGCGGCTCTGCGGCTGGGTTGTTTGCGTCCGTTACGGTGTCGCCGACTTTGGTGTCACCGATGGACTTGATAGAAGCGGCAATGTAGCCTACCTCGCCGGCACGAAGCTCGGAGCAAGGCACAAGCTCGGTTGCGCCCATATATCCGACCTCAACCACGTTGAACTCAGCCTTTGTCGCCATCATACGGATTTTAGAGCCAGCCTTAACCGTGCCTTCCTTGATACGCACATACACGATAACACCCTTGTAGCTGTCGTAGTAGCTGTCGAACACAAGTGCTTTCAGCGGTGCTGTGGGGTCGCCCTTGGGAGCGGGGATTTTGTTTACAATCTCCTCCATAACAGCATGGATATTCGTTCCCATTTTAGCGGAAATTTCGGGAGCGTCAAGCGCCTCAATGCCGATAACGTCCTCAATCTCCTGCTTTACCATCTGAGGATTTGCACTGGGCAGGTCGATTTTATTTACTACAGGCACTACCTCAAGGTCGTTTTCAACGGCAAGGTAGGTGTTCGCAAGCGTCTGTGCCTCTATTCCCTGTGAGGCGTCCACGATAAGCAGAGCGCCCTCGCACGCAACCAGCGAACGTGAAACCTCATAGTTGAAGTCCACGTGGCCTGGGGTGTCGATAAGGTTGAAGATGTAGTCCTCGCCGTTGTCTGCGTGGTACTTCAGACGTACTGCACGTGCCTTGATGGTAATTCCACGCTCACGCTCGATGTCCATATTGTCAAGCAGCTGCTGCTCCATATCACGGAGGGCTACTGTTTCGGTCTGCTCAAGAATGCGGTCGGCAAGGGTAGACTTGCCGTGGTCGATGTGGGCGATAATGCTGAAATTACGGATATTTTCAAGATAATTGTTTTCCATATTACTCCTTTAGCGGTCTTCTGTATATTCGTTGTCAAGATACCATTCTATTTTTTCAAGCTTTTCGTAGAACTCCTCAGGGCTTTCCCATTCGGGAAGTTCAAAGCCTTTCCAGCGGTCGTTCTTCATAAGCTGACGAACAACGTAAAGGTCGTTCTTGCGGTTGGTTGCGCTCTGCTTATACTCACGCAGAGGTGCGAACACGCCGTACTCGCCCTCAAGTTGGTAGATGATGAACTCACCGAACTGAATGCAGTCAATGCCGTTTGCGGTAAAAACGGTCTTGACGGTTGTTTTTTCCATATCGGGTGCAGGCTCGTTCAGTGTGAACAGCGCACGCGGATTATCCGCAAAATGCGTTTTGTTGTGCTCGGTTGCCTTGTTTTCCAGCTTCGTGCCGTCAAACACAAACGCTCCGTTATACACGTAGAACATCGACGACGGTGCCTGATAGCACTGCACGATCACGAAATCCTCGCCGTTATAGGTTTTGTTATAAACTGTGTCCTTCGGCTCATAGAATATTCCGATAACCAGTTTTATTCCGAACATAAATAATCCTGTGCTTGCGAGAACTATAAGCATAGGCAGGCACTTGAGAAACGCTTCCTTGAATTTTGACATAACTGCTCCTTAACTGTAATACGCACAAGACAAATTGTGCCCTATCTTTTTATTTTAACATATATTCGCTGAAATGTCAATTACTCAGCCGCATTTTTAATCGTGTAAACCGCTGTATTATTGCATTTTTCAAAGTTCAGACGTGTTCATATTCACTGCGACTAGGGCGGTGAACAATCTGAAAAGTTCGGCTGTCCGTCGAGCCTTGATTTCAAGCGTAATGTAGCCATTGTAACGTTCATACACAGAATTATTGTGAACGTTTAACAAAAATCCGTATGAACATTTGTGCAAACTTTTCCAGAATTGTTCACAAAAAGAGATTGACAGGAACGAAAAAATCTCGTATAATATAGTTACCTGCTAAATTGTTCACATAAAATCAGAATAGGAATTTTCTAAGAAAGGTACAGCTATGATTGTTAAGGTGAACGGTTGCGTGGATTGTGCAATGCCCTGTGTGGGAGGGTACTGCGCATACTCAGAACTGAGAAAAGCCGTGTGCGACCGCTGTGAATGTGAAACAGATATGTTCTACATCACAGCCGACAGCATAAGCAGACATTTGTGTTATGATTGCTTTATCCGCATCTGCCCCGACGGAGAAAACGAAATCGAAAACGCACAGACCATTACAGCTGAAAGCCTGCTGACGGCACTATGAAAGCGTATTTTCACAAACCTGTGCAGATACGCGGCAAAAAGAAAGGAAGGATATCAATGACTGCAAGAGAATACTTGAAACAGATAGAACACCTCGAAAATGAAGCAGACCATCTGCGGTTTGAACTGGAAACCGCTGAAAGCACACTGAATTGCATTTCGGCAATCCGTTATGATAAAATAAGGGTGCAGAACGGCACTCAGCAGCACGAAGCATTCTTCGAAAAGCAGGTTGACCGTGTAGCGCAGCTGAGAGAAGCAATGCTGCAAAAGCTTGCGGAAACAAACATCAAGCGGCACGAAATAATCTGCGTGCTTAATTCGCTTGCAGATGTGAAATACAGCAGACTGCTGTTTATGCTTTACGTTGAGCATAAAAGCATAGGTGAGTGCGCAAAGGCAATGAACTACACCTACGACTACACAATTCAGCTGCACAACAAGGCACTGAGGGCGGTGAAGGTCCCTCAGGTGCAGTAACGCTGAAAACAACTTGTGAAAACTCAGTTGATTACGGTTTTTTCTGTGCTTTTCCCGCTTGATTTCACGGAGGAAGTGTAGTATAATTACAATGCGAAAATGGGCTGGTATTTTATATCAGCCCTAAGTTTGTCGAAAATCTTTTTAAGATTTTGCTAAAAGCGTCCCACATAATGAAGGTCTGGGGGCGAACGCCCCGCTCTAATCAACTCCCCCTCCCCTTCAGGGGAGGGGGTCGGAGGGGCGAACAAGAAAAGAGGAACAAAAAGACTATCTCGACAAACTGAAAAGGCTGATATCACACGATGTCAGCCTTTTTATTTTATAACAAGGAGGTGAAGTCAATGACTACTCAGAACAGTGAACTCAACGACAGGCAGAAGCGCTTTGCAGACGAATATCTTATCGACTGCAACGCACGCAAAGCCGCCGAGCGTGCGGGGTATTCCCCCACAAGCGGAAAAACCCTTATACACAACCCGAAAATCCGACGGTATATCAGCGAACAGTTGAGGCTGATACACAACAAAAATATCGCCGACGCACAGGAGGTGCTTGAATTTCTCTCGGCGGTTATGCGTGGCGAGGAAAAAGAACCCGTAGTCCTCAGGGTGAACGGCGAACAGGAGGTGGAGATGGTAGAGCTTGCGGCACGTGAACGTATAAAGGCGGCGGAGCTTATAGGCAAGCGGTTCGGAATGTTCAGCGAAAGCAAGGAGCAAGCCTCCGCCGAGCCTGTTATCATCTGCGGAGGTGACAGCCTTGAGGATTGATTTGCCCGCCGTTGTCGGCAAGGGCTACGGCGGATACTGGCACTGCAAAAAGCGATACCGTGTGTGCAAAGGCTCTCGTGCGTCGAAGAAAAGCAAGACAACGGCACTTAATTTTATCGTGAGGATTATGGAGTATCCTGAGGCAAATCTGCTGGTAGTCCGCAGAGTTTACAAAACGCTGAAGGACAGCTGTTTTACTGAACTCAGATGGGCAATCCACAGACTTTGCGTGGACAGCCTGTGGGAAACAAAGGAAAGCCCCCTTGAAATGACCTACAAGCCCACAGGACAGAAGATATACTTCCGTGGTCTGGACGACCCAATGAAGATAACCTCCATAACCGTTGACAAGGGTTTTCTGTGCTGGCTGTGGATTGAGGAGGCTTACGAAATTTCCAGTGAACAGGATTTCGATATGCTTAACGAAAGCATACGTGGCACCGTCCCCGAGGGACTGTTCAAGCAGGTTACGCTTACGTTCAATCCGTGGAACGAGCGGCACTGGCTGAAAAAGCGGTTCTTCGATAATCCCAGCGACGACGTGCTTGCAATCACCACAAACTACACGTGCAACGAGTGGCTCGACAAGGCGGACTTGCAGTTCTTCGAGCAGATGAAGGCCGCCAACCCAAAGCGTTATAAAGTGGCTGGACTTGGCGAATGGGGTGTAAGCGAGGGCACGGTGTTCGACAACTACGAAATCGCTGAATTTGACATCGACCGTGTGCGGCAAATCCCTGACAACAAGGCGGCGTTCGGGCTGGATTTCGGCTATGTCAACGACCCCTCTGCCCTGTTCTGCGGATTGGTGAACACATCTGCGAAAACCATTCGTGTGTTTGACGAAATCTACGAACAAGGCTTATCCAACGAACGGCTGTTTGAACGTATCTGCGAAAAGGGCTACCGCAAGGAGCATATCTTCGCAGACGCCGCCGAGCCGAAATCCATCGACAGACTGCGTACACTGGGGCTTTCACGTATTTCTGCGGCACGCAAGGGTGCGGACAGCATAAAATCGGGGATTGATTTTCTTCAGGATTTCCACATAATCATTCACCCACGCTGCAAGCACTTCATCAGCGAAATTTCAACGTATGTGTGGCAGACGGACAGCACAGGAAAGCGGCTTAACCTTCCCCGTGACGCCGACAATCACCTTATGGACGCTATGCGCTACGCAACAGAGCAGTTCGTAAAGTCAAAGACTTTCAGCTTTTAAAATTTCTTTGAAAACAACACGGCAAATCACGTTGGTTTGCGGTAAAAACTCATACAATTCGGGGTTGATTTATTTTGTTCACTATGATATACTTATAATGAACAAAAAGCAGGCAGACAACGATGAAGGGAGTGGCGGTGCAAAGCACCGCTAAGGGGGACAAGGTCCCCCTGTAACCCCCTTTTGGTGCAACACATAACGTGCCGCACCAAGCACTCATTTTTATCAAAGGTCAATCGTAAGGTTGACCTTTTTGTTTTGCAAAATCCGTTGAAATCCCACACATTCAGCGGCTTTACGGCAATCCAAATCAGACTTAATTCAAAAGAAAGGGGTGATTAGTATTACTATCACAAAGGCAGACCTTGATTTCTTCAGCCGTGAAATTCAGGAGTGGAAATACTCCCCTGAGCGGTGTATGCAAATCAAGGGATTTCTCTACTACGACAGCGACCACGATATTCTCCGCCGAAAGCGCACCGCAATCGGCGGCAACGGCGAAAGCTGTGAGGTTTTAAATCTTCCCGACAACCGCATTGTAAACAACATCTACGCAAAAATGGTAAACCAGAAAACAAACTACCTTCTGGGAAAACCGTTTATTGCGGCTTGCGACAACAGGGACTATGAAAAACTGCTTAAATCCGTGTTCAATGCCGAATTCAGAAGAACGCTGAAATCAGCCGGCAAGGCTATGATGTGCGGCGGAATAGCGTGGCTTTATCCGTTCTATGATGAGAACGGATTTTTGTCGTTCAGGCTGTTTCCTGCTTACGAAATTCTTCCGTTCTGGAAGGACAGCCGACACACCGTTCTCGATTGCGCAGTGAGGGTGTATCAGGTTGAGGTGTACGACGGTTCAGCCAAGAAAACCGTTGAAAAGGCAGAGCTTTTCACGTCAGACGGCGTGTACTGCTTTTTGCTGGAAAACGGCAGACTTGTTCCCGATAAGTACGCTTTCGGCAACGACCCAGACGCAGACGATACCTTCCGCTGTGTGCCGTACATCACGGCGGACAACGGACAGAACACTGTTGCGCTTAACTGGAAAAGCAGTACCGCTATCACAGATGTTCCGCCTGTTCCGCTTATTCCGCTGAAATACGGCGAGGGCGAATCTCCGCTTTTAAAGCGTGTAAAAAGCCTTCAGGACGGCATTAACGCTATGCTGTCGGACTTCGCAAACAATATGCAGGAGGACGCAAGAAATACCATTCTCGTGCTGAAAAACTACGACGGCGAGGATTTAGGCGAATTCCGCAGAAATCTTGCGGCTTACGGCGCAGTTAAGGTACGCAGTGACGGCGAGGACAGCGGCGGCGTGGATACTCTGTCGGTAGAGGTAAACGCTGACAACTATCAGCTTATTCTCCGAACGCTCAAGCGTGCGCTGGTAGAAAATGCAATGGGCTACGATTCCCGTGAGGAGCGTTCGGGGGCGAACCTCAATCAGCTGAATATCCGCTCGATGTACTCCGATATGGACCTCGACGCAAACGATATGGAAACCGAACTTCAGGCAAGCTTTGCTCAGCTTATGAAGTACGTGAATATCCATTTTCTGATTACATCGGGCAGAGATTATTCCGATGAAGAGGTTACGTTTGTGTTCAACCGTGATATTCTCGTAAACGAGGCGGAGGCGATTGAGGCGTGCGTTGCGTCAAGGGGTATTCTCTCGGAAGAAACCATCATCGAACAGCACCCGTGGGTGAACGACGTCAGCAAGGAGCTGAAAAGACTTCACCCCGAAGAAAAGCCTCAGCCTCATAGCTACGTGATGACAACTTAACACGCCAACCACGCAGACAACCCGACACCCCGAATTACTTAAAAAGAAAGGAAGCGCAACTACTATGAACAATCTGACCAATTTGACAAAGGAAGAACTGCTTGAACTCGGCTGTCCCGAGGGGGCGGCTGAAAGCATTGCTCAGCGTTTCGCTGAACTTGAACAGCTCCACAGCGGCACGATTGCCGCAATGAAGCTTGATTATGCCGCAGATGTCGCTCTCATTGCGGCTGGTGCGAGAAATATCAGAGCGGTGAAAAGTCTGCTTGATCTCGCCGACATAACGCTTGACGAAAACGGCACATCGCCAAAAATCGCCGAGCAGATTGCCGCTCTGAAAATCTCTGACGGCTATCTTTTCAAGGAGGCAGACACCGTTGACACGGCTGATTCAGCCGCCGCTGTGCCTGTTATCCGTGGCTTTGCACCGTCCGAGTGCGCAGACGGAATTTCCGTTAATCCCTCGGATATGAGTTATTCTCAGTTAAGCTCGTATATCGAAAACAACCCCGATTTCAGGCTCAAGTAAGCTCAGCTGAAATAATCCCTACAAAACTTAACTCCCGATTTTACGGTGATTTCAGCATAAACCCAGCTGTGTTTCAGTATTCAGAAAGCCGTGCTGAAAATCCCTCTGAACGGGACTTACAAAAGGCGTTTCGCCAAAAAGAAAGGAAGATGTAATATGTCTACAACAAAAATCACACAGTTCAACTCAAAGTCCTTTAACGCAGAGGCATTCGGTCACTACGTAAGCCGTATTCCGAACAGCACAAAGAGCGAGCTTGCAAAGTCACGTGCGGTCGGAGTAAACCTCTCCGCAAGAGCGGCGCTCAGCACCGAGGGCGGCTCGCTCTATGCGAGAGTGCCGTATTTCGGACTGATTTCTGCGGCTACCTCACAGAACAACGACGGTGCAACCGACATTTCCGCAAACACCACAACAACCTTTGAACAGGGCTTTATCACTGCCTCACGTATGGACGGCTGGACAGAGCGTTCCTTCTCAAAGTCCATCACCGCAGGCGTTGATTTTATGGACAACGTTGCCGCTCAGATTGCCGATTACAAGGCAGAGGTTGAACAGGGCATTCTGCTTAAGATGCTTGAGGGCGTGTTCTCAATGGAAACCGACGGCGACGACGTTGCGGCGCTTGCGGCTGAGGAATTTATCAGCACCCACACCTACGACATCACCGATAAGACAGGCGATGAGGCTCTCGTGGGAGCGGATACCCTCAACCGTGCAATGCAGAAGGCTTGCGGCGACAACAAGAACATTTTCAAGCTTTGTATTATGCACAGCGAGGTTGCCGCAAGACTTGAAAATCTTCAGCTTATGAAGTACCTCACCTACACCGACAGCGACGGCATTTCCCGTGAGCTTTCCATCGGCACCTGGAACGGCAGAACAGTACTCATCGACGACAATATGCCTGCTGTTGACAACGGCGACGGCACAGAGTACACAACCTACATTCTCGGTGCAGGGGCTATTATCCTTGACGACATCGGCGACCCTCACCCCTACGAGCTTACCCGTGACCCTGCAAAGAACGGCGGCGAGGACACTCTCTATGTACGTCAGCGTTTCATCTGCGGCGTGGACGGTATCTCCTTTGAAAAGCCCTCGTCTATTACCGCGTCTGCCTCTAACGCAGACCTTGCAGACGGTGCAAACTGGAAGATTATCAACAACGGCACAGACGCAGTGCCTGTAAAGAGCATTGCCGTTGCAAGAATTATTTCGAAAGGCTGATTGATATGACGGTTGTTCTGGCAAAGGAAAAACTTGCGGCGTTCGGGTATGAGCTGAGCGAATACGACGATATTCTGCTGGGCATCTGCGCTGAACGCTATGATTATTACGTAAAGCACGAATGCAGAATAGCCGACAGCGGCACACTTCCCCGAGTGCTTGCAGAAATTGCGGCAGATATGACCGTGGGCGAGTTCCTGAAAGCGAAACTCGCCCTCTCGCCGAGCGACGTTGAAACGCTCTGCGGTCTGCCTGCTGTAAAGCAGATTTCACTCGGCGACACGTCAACGGAGTTTTCGGTGAGTGCGGAAATCTCTCCCGAAAAAAGGCTTTTCGCATTCGCCGAACATCTGCTGAAAAACGGAAGGAGGGGTCTTTCGTGCTACAGGAAAATTCACTGGTGAGGGAATACAATCTTGCGGCGGCAAGGTCTGCGCAGAACTCACGTTTTGCGGCGGCTAGGGCGGCAATTGAGCGTGAATACACCGACGAATGCGACATCTGTGCTTTCGTGCAGAAGCGTGATGAAACCAGCGGAATTACACGCATATCCGAGGAAACAGTTGCGTCCGCTCAGCCGTGCAAGCTGGATTACGAAAAGCTGTCATCAGCGGAAAGCACTGAAACAGCGGCGGCGGCTTCGCAGAGGGCAAAGCTCTTCCTCTCCCCCGAAATAAGGGTTAAGTACGGCTCGCAGATATGCGTCCGTCAGGCGAACGGCATAAGCGGAGTTTATGTGTTAAGCGGCATTCCTGCGGTGTATCCCACACATCAGGAAATCGTGCTGAAGGCAATTCCACACAGCAAGGAGGCGGTCGACTGATGGATATTATCAAGGCTGTCGGCTCGACGCTGGCAAAATGCGAAATCAACAGCGGCAAGGAAAACACGGTGTTCACCGAAAGCGTACCTCACCCCGTTGAGCCGCCTTGCTTTTTCGTAAGGGAAAGCCGCCGCACCTGTGCAAGACAGGTCGGCGAGCGTTTTTCGCATAACGTGGAAATCAGCGTGTGCTACTATCCCGAAAACAAGCTTAATCCCCGTGAGGAGTGCGAGGACATTGCACAGGCGTTATTTGCGTATCTCGAATACATCGACACAGACGAGGGACTTATCCGCAGTACTGACAAGCACTGCGAGATAAAGGACGGCGTGCTGGAATTTACGTTCAGCGTGCAGTATTGCACTGTAAATTCAGCGGATACGGAAAAAATGGAAAACATCGTGTACAATTCACGCAGATTACTGCGGTGACAGCAAAGGCGAACAAAAAACCGTTTGGCTCAGGCTGTCGAAAAACCTCAAAATTTGTGTAAATCTATACAAATGGGGGTTTGGGGGCGTTAGCCCCGCTCCTCTTTACCCCCTCT